>CADBNX010000519.1 GCA_902796115.1 uncultured Eubacteriales bacterium | reverse complement strand
GGTTTTCCGATCGTAACGCGCGACTTCCTTATCGATGACGCCGTGCATCAGCACGTCGAAAATCACCTTCAGGCCAAGCCGGTGCGCCCGCGCGATGAAGGCCTTCAGATCCCCGCCGTACGCGTGCTGCCATTCCGGGCGGTGCAGGTCGTACACGGAGTACCCCGGGAACGGGAAGGACGGCATCAGCTGGATGCAGTTGTAGCCGATATCGCGCAGCCGGGGCAGGTCGTCGCTCAGGTCCTGCAGCGTGTTGTACGCGTTGTGGCATTTATCGGGGCGGAAACGCACGATGCCGATCTCCGTTTCGTAAATCACCAGTTTTTTCAGTTCGGAACGCGGAACGGCGGGGTTCACCCGGTATCCGAGGCGCTCATAAAAGCGGCCGATGCGGTACGCTTCGTCAAGCCAGCGCCCCGTACCCAGACGGATACGCAGCCCGCCGAAGGATACGGTGTCCCCCTGTGCAAGAATCGCGCTCACCTTCAGCCGCTGCTGTACCGCGGCGCCCGATTCCGTCATGAAGGCGGCCGTCGTGCTCGCCTCCCGCGAAAGGTTTTCATTGAACACGCTCACAAAACGGCTGTCCGTGTGCAGGATCAGCGTTTCCCCGCCCCCGCCGATCAGCCCGTCCCCCGGCGTCAGATCCAGCCCGTTCTCCGCCACGGGGCATTCCGCCTTTTCCGGGATGGGATGCGTGCCGGGAACGCCTGCGCCCGGCCAGTCCGCCTGTTCCATACCGGCCGCGGAAGGCGTGTACACGGCCGCTCCGCGCAGCCGGAGCTCCGATTTGCCGAGATACGTCAGCGTAAAGCGGCGTACGATTTCTCCGTCCGCCGTGATTTCATAGTGCTTCTTCAGCCTGAAATCCGCAAACGCGGTTTCGACGGTGATCTGCACGCCGTCCCGGGTGTCTTCGACTGTTTTCGCGGCAAAGGACGCGTTTTTTCCCACGGTATACGCGCCTTTGAAAAGACACTTCGCCCAGTTCACGTTCAGTTTGTCCGGATCGACGGATGATACGGTTTCTCCGCCGACAAGCAGCACGCATTCATCCAGGCCGTTCGGCGCAAGCCGCGCCTCCCCGCAGGTGATCTCCTTCAGCGCGCCGCTTTTTCCGCAGAAAGAAAGCCGAACACCCCGGCTTTCAAACGCGAACGAATCCTGTTTTTCCGTCAGCTGACAGTTGTTCCTCATATGCTGTATTCCTCTCCGGCGCGGGCACCGGAAAACCGTACGCGGCCGGCACCCGCTGCATTTTTCCGGCCGCATCCCGTCCAAATAAAGATATCGCAAGGAACAACCCTTGCGATATCCGTGTATTATCCCTTTACGGATCCGATCATGACGCCCTTTTCGAAGTACTTCTGCAGGAACGGATAAATGATCAGCATGGGGAGCGTGGATACCACGATGAAGCAGTATTTGAGGCGGTTTGCCGCGTCCGCGCGCCGCATCAGTTCCAGCATTTCCTCCGGGGTGAACGCCTCGCCGGACATGACCGCCGTTTCCGCCATTTTCGATTCGATGAGGATCTCGCGCAGGAACAGCGAAAGCGGGAATTTGCCGCGGTCCTTCAGGTAGAGCATTTCCTTGAAGTAGCTGTTCCAGTGGCCCACCGCGTAATAGAGCATCAGCACCACGATGATGGCCTTCGAAAGCGGCAGCACGATGCGGAAGAAGATGCCGAAATCGTCGCAGCCGTCGATCCTTGCCGCCTCCTGGATCTCATAGGGGATGGAGGACTGGAAGAAGGTCCGCGCGATAATGACGTTGTGCACGCTGACAAGGCCCACGATGAGCACCGCGAGGCGCGTATTGAGCAGGCCGAAATCGCGCATGTTCAGGTACAGCGGAATGGTGCCGCCGGAGAAATACACGGTGAACATGAAGACCGCCATCAGGAAATTGCGGCCCTTGCAGTCCCGCCTTGAAAGCGTATACGCCGCGGGGATCGTGAAGGCCAGGTTCAGGAACGTGCCGACCACCGTGTAGAAGATCGTATTGCCATAGCCCGACCACACGTCCTTGTACTGCGCGATGTAGGCGTATCCGTCCCAGCTCGGCTCGATGGGCAGCAGCACCAATTGTCCCGCCTCGACCGCGCGCGGATTGGACACCGAAGCGCTGATCACGTACAGCAGCGGATAGATGAAAAGGAAGGAGAGCAGGATCAGGAAAAAGTAATTGCAGATCTCAAAAACCCTGTCCCCCCGGCTGAGTTTGATTTTGTTTTGATGATGAAGCTTCAATTCCGCTTTTTCCATTTTCTTTTCCTCCGCAAACGGCCTTAAAACAGGCTTGTTTCCGAAATCTTCCGGCTGATGAAGTTCGCGATCATCAGGATGATGATGTTGCATACCGAGTTCAGCAGGTCGACCGCGGTGGAGAACGAAAAATCACTCTTGACCAGACCCATTTTATACACATAGGTCGATATGATTTCCGAGCCGTTCAGGTTCGGGGTGGTTTGCAGCAGATAGGCCTTTTCGTATCCGACGGAGAGCATCGATCCGCAGTTGAGGATCAGCAGGATCGTGATGGTCGGATACAGGCACGGCAGGTTGATGTAGCGGATCTTCTGCATGCGGCTCGCGCCGTCGATGTCCGCCGCCTCCAGCTGTTCCTTGTCCAGGGAGGACAGGGAGGCGTAATAGATGATGGAACTCCATCCCAGGCCCTGCCAGACACCGGAGAGGGAGTAGATCCACTTGAAGGCGTTCGCGTCCTGCATGTACGCGTAGCGTTCGCCGCCCAGGAATTCCACGAATTTGTTGATGATGCCGTTTGATTTGCTTAAGAACAGGATGATCATACCGCAGAGCACCACGGTGGTGATGAAGTGCGGCGCGTAGGAGATGGTCTGGAACACCTTTCTCGTGTTGTCCCTGCGCACTTCGTTGAGCATCAGGGCGAAAATGATCGGCATCGGGAAGCCCATCACCAGCGAGAGAAGGCTGACAGTCAGCGTGTTCCGGATGATGATCGGGAACCAGTAGGAGGTGAAAATGCGGCCGAAATTATCAAATCCGACCCACGCGCTGCCGGCAATGCCCAGCTTCATTTTGTAGTTTTTGAAAGCGATGGTAATGCCGTACATCGGTTTGTACGCGAACAGGATCAGATAGACCAGCGCCGGCAGTATCAGTACATACAGCTGCCAGTTGACCAGCCACGGCCTGAGCGCTTTGGCTAATGATTTTTCCTTTACGGGACCGGATGCTTTCACCGCGGATTCCTCCCTTGCACACTGGGTGATAAAAACAGGATGGGCGGGGGGATTGCTCCCCCCGCTTTGGTTTGTTCTTACTCGTTGGCCGCCACGTAACGGTCATACGCCGCCTGGTAGATGGCCACGTATTCGTTCAGGCCCGCGGATTCCAGGGTCGCGATATGCGCCGCCCAGTCCGCCTCGATGTCCTTGTTGCCCAGAATGAAGTCCGCAAACGCTACCTGCAGATAGTTGCCGATATCCACGCTCAGGGTGGAGAGCTTGGACAGTTCATCCTCGGTGAAGGTGAAGCACTCGGTCGGGAAGCAGGTCACATGCTCCAGGCCGTCGCGGCGGGAGGCATACGCCAGCAGCGCCATCCAGCCCCACTTCTTGATGACTTCTTCGTTCTTCAGGGTTTCGGTGGGCGTGTCATACCAGAGCACGTTACGGGTCGGGTCGCCGTTGACCAGCTTGAAGGGGCCGTTGAAGGTCGCCTTGTACTGACGGAACTCGTCCTTGCTGGCATAGCCTTCGGGCTGGTAGATGTCGATGACGTTCGCCTGCAGCAGGTCATCCCACTTGTAATCGAAGGTGATGCCCTCGTAGCCGTTGAAGCCCATGATCTGGCCTTCGTCGGAGAAGAGGTAGTCCACCCAGCGCACCAGCGCTTCGATGTAGGGGCTTTCCGAGCTGATCGCGATCAGGAAGTTGCTGTCGATGCCGGAGGGCACGGACAGGAAGGGCTTGTCGTTGTATTCGCTGGTCAGGCCCATCACGCCGAGGAACGCGGCGTCATAGCTGATATCCACGCCCGCTTCGGCCGCCATGACGAACGGAGCGGAACCGGTGGCGTAGTAGCCCAGGCGGTCCGCCGCGCACAGCGCGTTCACTTCCTGACCGGTCAGGGTGAAGGCTTCTTCCGCGATCAGGCCTTCGGCGTAGCACTTGCGCATGAAGGTGAGGAACGCCTTGTAGGCTTCGGACGTATCGGCCAGGTATACCTTGCCCTCGTCATCCACCTGCATGAAGTTGTATCCGCTCCAGGTGTCGGTGTTGAAGCCGTAGGCCGCAAGCAGGGAGGTCACGGTGCGGCCGGTGCCGGCGGAGCAGTATCCCAGCGGGATCTCGTCGTTCGGGTCGCCGTTGCCGTTCGCGTCGTTCTCCTTGAACGCCACCAGCACGTCGTACAGCTCATCGATGGTGAAGGGCTGTTCCTTGCCGACTCTCTCCAGCCATTCGCGGTTGATGAAGGTACGGGCGATCTTGTTCACGGTGCAGTTGATGATCATCTTCACGCCGTAGATGGCGCCGTCCGGGCTGGTGCACGCCGCGCGGTATTCCGGATGCTCTTCGAAGTACTTGAACATGTTGGGCAGCAGGTCCGCGTAGTCCAGCAGGTTCACGAAGTAGCCCTGGGAGCCGTAGTCCGCCATTTCCGCGTTGGACATGGAAGCGTTGGACAGGATGTCAGGCAGCTCGTCGGAAGCGAACATCAGGTTCAGCTGGGTCTTCCAGTCTTCGCCGCTGTAGAAGGTGAAGTCAAACTTCAGGCCGAAGCGTTCGCGCCACTGCTGCCAGCAGAGGTTCTCTTCCACGTCGATCTTCAGACCGAAATTGGCCGCGGAGGTCACCGTGATCTCTTCGTCGCAGATCCGGTAGCCTTCTTTGTTGTAGTAATCGCCTTCGGCGAATACCACGGGTGCGAGAGACAGCACCAGACAGAGCGTCAGTGCCATTGCCAGGAATTTTTTCATGGGATGCCTCCTTTTAATTTACGGGAAACGGGTTCACACACCTTTTCCCGCAGGATACCTGTTCGCGGCGCGGAGCGGGAAGGTTCTCTTCCGCTCCGCGCCTGTAAGGCGGATTACTGATTGGCCGCCACGTAGCGGTCATACGCCGCCTGATAAATGGCAACATACTCATTCAGGCCGATGGATTCCAGCGTCGCGATATGCGCGGCCCAGTCGGCTTCCAGATCCTTGTTGCCCATGATGAAATCCGCGAACGCCACGGAGAGGTAGTTGTCAAGGTCCACGCTGAGCGTGGCGAGCTTGTTGAGTTCTTCCTCGGTGAAGGTGAAGCACTCGGTCGGGAAGCAGGTGACATGTTCCAGACCCTCACGGCGGGAAGCATAGGTCAGCAGCGCCATCCAGCCCCACTTGGCGACCAGGTCTTCGTTGGTCAGGATCTCGGTGGGCGCGTCGTACCAGAGCACGTTGCGGGTCAGGTCGCCGTCAAATACCTTGAAGGGGCCGTTGAAGGTCGCCTTGTACTGCCGGAATTC
>CADBNX010000518.1 GCA_902796115.1 uncultured Eubacteriales bacterium | reverse complement strand
CTGTGTTTTCCGCTCTATGCCGCGGCGCGCAGCGTGACCGGCCTCTACACGCCTTGGCTGAAGCCGCTGGGGCTGACCTACACCCAGTACATCGTATTTCTGGTGCTCTGGGAGAAGGACGGCCTCTCCGTCACGGAAATCGGCGAAAAGCTGATGCTGGACAACGGAACGCTTTCTCCCCTGCTGAAAAAGATGGAACAGGCAGGATTCGTGGAACGGCACCGCCGCCCCGAGGACGACCGGGTGGTCGAAATCACCCTGACGGAAGCGGGAAAAGCCTTGCAGGAGAAAGCGAAAGACGTTCCTTTGCAAGTGGCATCCTGCATCGATCTTCCTCCCGAAAAGGCACGGATGCTGTACGCGCTGCTTTATGAACTGCTGGAAAACCGGAAAAACAAACCAGAAGAGAAAGGAGAAACCCTATGAAGACAGTCTATGATTTTACGGTGAAGGACAGGCAGGGAAACGAGGTATCCCTGGCACAGTACAAAGGCAAGGTTCTACTGATTGTCAACACGGCGACCGGCTGCGGCTTTACCCCGCACTATGAGCCGTTGGAAGCGATGTACAGGGAACTGAAGGACCGCGATTTTGAAATTCTCGATTTCCCCTGCAACCAGTTCGCGGGCCAGGCCCCCGGCAGTGACGAGGAGATCCACCAGTTCTGCACGCTCAAGTTCGGCACGGAGTTCCCGCAGTTCGCGAAGATCGATGTGAACGGCGAAACTGCCGATCCGCTGTTCGCGTTTCTCGCGTCCGAAAAGCCGTTCGCAGGCTTCGGCAAAGGCCTGAAAAACGCCGCGCTGAACAAGTTCGCGGCCATGAACAACAAAAAATACGGGGACAAAACCTACATCGGCTGGAACTTCACCAAATTCCTGATCGACCGTGAAGGCAAAGTGATCGCCCGCTTCGAGCCCACCGTGGACATGGCCGAAGTCAGGAACGCCGTAACGGCGGCGCTGTAAATCCCTTCGTCCGGGGAACACAAACCTGTCGGAACCGCCTCACATGATCTGATGTGCTCCCTTCTGAGGATACGGGAAAGAATAAACCGTACCTCAGAAGGGAGCACATCCGTCTGCGTCGGTTCTTTTGTTTACAAGCGCTTTTCCCAGGATCAGCTCCGTCGGCTGTTCATGTCCCGGAAAAGGAAGCTGCAGGTTTCCGCATTCCCGGTAGCCGATCGCGCGGTAAAAAAACTGCGCCGTTTCGTCGGATTGCGTGGACGTCAGCACCAGATCGTATCCGCGTGCTTTCATATCCGCTTCCCAGCGCTCCGTCAGCATCCTTCCGTACCCTTTTCGCCTTTCCCCGTCCTTCACATACAGCATATTGCAGAACGGGATACTGTCCCAGAACAGCGAAAAGCGCAGGATCGCAAGCATCTGACGATCGCGTGTCAGCACATAGCCCGTTTTTTCCCGAACCTTGCGCGCAAACCCAGCCGGGTCAAGATGCGCGTCAAGCGTCAGCCAGAAATCCCGATCCGCTTCCTCCGCGTACCGGATGCGGATCGCGGAATCACTCCGGTTCATCCTTCCTGTTCCTTTCCGGTTTCAGCAGTTTCCCGGATGCACGTATTTCAGGTTCCGCCCGGCCGCCCCGCAGAGCGCGTACACGGTTTCGACCGCGGTAGGCTTCCCCTCCGCCATACGGTATCCCGGGAAGAAGCGGGTAATATGCAGCGGGATCTCCCGGCCCGTTTTTCCGCCCCATACGCCGTCAAGCCCGGCGATCCAGGCGCTGAGTTCCTCTATTTCCTCCTCGCGGTCATTCTCTCCGGGAATGATCAGCGTCGTCAGCTCAACGTGGCACCTGCGCACGGCCTCCCGGATGAAATCCATCGTCATTTTCCGGTCTCCCCCGAGCACCTCCCGGTAAAAGCGGTCCGTGAAGCCCTTCAGATCAATATTCATCGCGTCGATGTAAGGCGCGATTTCATCCAGCACGGAAAGCGACGCGGTACCGTTCGTCACAAGCACGCATTTGAGGCCCCGCCCGTGTGCCAGCCTCGCCGTATCCCGCACATACTCGTATCCCACCAGCGGCTCGTTATAGGTAAACGCGATCCCGATATTTCCCCGCGCTTTCAATTTTTCAGCCAGTTCCGCAAGCTCCTCCGGCCGCACCGCCTCTGTCGGCACGCCGAATCCGCCCCCCTCAGCCGCCTGTGAAATATGATGATTCTGGCAGAAGGGGCAGTGCAGATTGCACCCGAGGCTGCCCACGGACAGGATGCTGCTGCCCGGGTAAAAATGCAGCAGGGGCTTTTTTTCGATGGGATCGAGCGCCAGGGAGGACAGCTGCCCGTAAAAGAGCGCCTTCACCCTGCCGCCTTCGTTCACCCTCGCGCCGCAGCTGCCCCGCTGCCCTTCCGCCAGCGCGCATCGGCGGAAGCATACTTCGCATGTCGCCATCTTTTTCCTCATTCCCGTCATGTATGCCGGATCACTTCGAAACGCTCCAGGGTGACGGGATCCCGCGCGGTGATGCCGCCTTTTTTCATCGCGATGGCGATCTGATCCTCCACGGTATCCACGCCGTCCAGATCCGGAAGCAGCAGGCCCCGTTTTGCGCCGCTGGTCACGATGACACCGTATTTCTTCACATCCAG
>CADBNX010000517.1 GCA_902796115.1 uncultured Eubacteriales bacterium | reverse complement strand
CCGATCCCGCGTCCGCCGTACCTGCCGTGGAAGGGAACGGTCGGTGCCGAATCCTTCCGCCTGAACGTGGACGGGCAGGATCTGATTTCCTACTGGATCTATGAAGGAGCGCAAATCAAAAAAGAGGCGGGAAAAACTGTCTGCGCCGTTTCCCTGCGGCACGGGATCCGTCCTGTGCGCGTACGCGTGATGACGGCGCTGGATACGACGCCGGTGCTGACAAGGTGGCTGGAAGTGGAGAACCTTTCCGACGCGCCCGCCGCGCTGGCCGCGCTTTCGCCGATTTCGGGGATCCTGCAGACGGCACGGGTGCCGATGTCCGATCATGATGTGTACAGGATCGGGTACTTCGCGGGTACGCACTGGGGCACGGAAGGGGATTTCCGATGGAAAACGCTGGAGGAAGGAATTGAGGTTGTCGCCGGGCGGTACCGCAGAGACCGGCACCGCCATCCCGAAGTTTTCCTGGAAAACCGGGTGACGGGAGAGATGTTCGCCTGCCAGCTGGCCTATTCCGCGGGTTACGCGTTCGAATTCGATCTGCGGTCGGACGAAGCGGGATCGACGCACGAGGAAAAAACAACGCTCTGCTTCGACGCGCGGCTGGAAGGTCCGGCGCCCCTGCGCGTGATCGGGCCGGGAGAATGCTTCGTCAGTCCCGAAGCGCATATGACCTGCGTATTCGGGGGGCTGGATATGGCGGTCAACGCGATGCACGAGCATATCCGCGCCCTGATGCCGCCCACCCGGGAACGGACCGGATGGATCGAAACCGGGATCGGTCCGGAGTATGACATGAGCCGGGAATCCACCCTGGATGCCGTGGCACTCGCGGAGCGGTACGGCTCGGAGGTATTCTTCATCGACGCCGGATGGTACACGCCGCCGGGCAGGGAAGACGACTGGTGGAAGCTGTGCGGGGACTGGACGGTAAACCCGGAGCGTTATCCCGACGGGATCGCCGAGATCCGGGATGCGGTGCACCGGAAGGGAATGCTGTTCGGCATGTGGATGGACGCGGAGCGTGTCGGGCCGGGCAGCCGTTTCTGGCAGGAACATGAGCAGAGCATCGCCCGCGGCTATGACGGCAGGATCAATGAGCGGGGACTGCTTGATCTGACGGACAGGGCCGTGTGCGCGTGGGTGAAGGAGCAGATCGAGCGCCTGATCGGGGAATACCGGGCGGATATGTTCCGTCTGGATCACAATGTGAATAACCCATGGGGCAATAATGTGACGGAGCGCTGCGGATACCTGGAAAACGCTTCGCTGCGCTATTATGAAAACGTTTACCGGATGTTTGAGGAACTGCGCAGGGAGCATCCGGACGTGATTTTTGAAAGCTGCGCCAGCGGCGGCGCCAGGACGGACCTTGGCCTGGTGCGTCATTTTACGCATACCTGGGTGACGGACTGGCAGCTGCACCCGAACGCGCTGCGCATCACGAATGGCATGACCATGGCGCTGCCGCCCGAATGCGTGGACCGGCTGATCGGAGGGCAGAACGCATACCTGACCGCGGATATCGATACCCAGATGCGGAACCTGCTTTTCGCGCGGCCCACCGTCGGCGGGATCCTGCCGCGGGACGCCTGCCCGAATCCCCGCCAGATGGAGCGCATCCGTTATTACCTGGAGCTGTATAAAAGCTTTGTGCGCCCGATGCACCGCGCGATGTGGTGCTATCACCACACGCCGGAGCTTGACGGGATCGCGCCCAAGGACACGGCCGTTCTGGAACTTGCGGCAAAGGACGGCAGCCGCGGTATGCTGGGCGTGTTCCGGATGGCGGACGCATGCGAGGAAAAAGTGATCCGCGCGCGCGGGGCCGATCCGGCAAAGAACTACCGCGTCACGTTCGATAACGACGGAGCGCAGGTGATACTGACGGGGTTCGCGCTGACACAGGGCCTGCGTGTGCGGATGCCGAACGCACTGGGGAGTGAGCTGATCCTGTATGAAAGCATATAGGATGGCGGTGCGGACATGAAATGGCGGGGAGAAGTCAACGGGCTGACGGCGGAAGCGTACTATCCGGACGATTTTGCGGGCGCATGCCTTCGGATGCTGCGGCGCTTTACCGCAAAATACCGGGAGACGGGAAAGCGGCAGATCCTGTTTCTCGCGGCGCCTCCCGGTGCCGGGAAAAGCACGCTGGCGGCGTTTCTGGCGGATCTTTCGCGCGGGGACGCGCAGTGTGAGGAGACGCGCGCGCTCGGGATCGACGGATTCCATCTGCCGCGCGCGGCGCTGGAGGGGAAAAGCGCCGTCAGGAACGGCATCACGGTTCCTTTGCGGGAAATCCGCGGCGCGCCGGAAACCTTTGATCTCGAGGCGCTGACGGACGCATTGCGGCGGCTGAAAGCGGGGGAGAATATCCTGTGGCCGGAATACAGCCGGGTGCTGCATGACCCGGTGCCGGGCAGACTGCCGGTGCGGGAGCATCTGGTGCTGGCGGAAGGCAATTACCTGCTGCTGGACAGACCCCTCTGGCGTGACCTGAACAAATTCGCGGATCATACGATGTATCTGACGGCGGACCGGAGGATCCTGCGGGAGCGGCTGATCGGGCGGAAGGTGCGCGGCGGCATGAACCGTGAAGACGCGGAGAAGTTTGTGGATACAAGCGACGCGTATAACATCCGTCTGGTCGGGGAAAACCGACTGGAAGCGGATGAAATTATACAGATTCGGGGAGGAGAAAAAGATGACGAAAGCATTGATCGGAGCACAGCTGTTTTCGGTGAGAACGGTGATGCAGAACGAACAGGACATGGACAGGACGCTGGGAGAGCTTCATGACATCGGCTACACGTCGGTGCAGATGTCGGGACAGGGCAAAGACATCCCGGATGAGGCGATCCGCGATCTGCTGGAAAAGCATCAGCTGATCTGCCCGTCCACCCATGGCGGTTTCAACGATTTTGAGGAGGATCTCCCGCGCATGATCCGCAGGCACCGGATGTGGAAGAGCGACTATCCGGGAATCGGCGGCATGCCGGATGAGTTCAGGAAAAGCGGGGACGGCTTCCGTGCGTTCGCCGCGCGCGCAAACCTGGTGGG
>CADBNX010000516.1 GCA_902796115.1 uncultured Eubacteriales bacterium | reverse complement strand
CGCGGATATGGACAGGGAGTGCCATGCGGAGCTGCACCGGCAGAACCTGGAGGCCTTCCGCTACGCCCTCTCCCTTTCCTCCGCGCCTTGCGTCTGGGCCGCGTGGGGCAATATCATCGAGGAACGGGCATACCTGAAAGCCTGCCTCGGCGATATGATCGACGCCTCCCTCGCCGCGGGCGCGCGCTGGTTCCGCTGCGGTGCCCTCTCCAAACGCGGGCACCCGCATCATCCGCTTTACCTGCGCCGGGATGAACCGCTGCTGCCCTTTGACATCCGGGAGTACCGGCAGAGAGTGCTGTTCAGCTGACATCCCGCTATTGACAGTACATGGAGAAATGATATACTGAACCTGTTTTACAGAATCATTTTTCCGCGAAAAAATTCTGCAAAACAGGCACAGCTTTGAAACTGCCTTCGATTCGGTAAGAGAACCCTGACTGATCGGGTTTTGTTTTGATGCGGTAATCACCGGAATCTGTCAGGTTACGCCCGGATCACAGACAAAAAGGAGAGCGACACACCTTGTCCCTGCACCATCGCCACAAGAACGCATTTTCGGCAAAGCACACGGAAAATACCCGCGCCCGGAAAATCGTCAGCATCGTATCCCTCATCCTGATCATCGTGCTCTTTTCCCTGATCGCCTGGTTCGTCGGGCGTCCGCTGGTGCGGGAATTCGTGGAGTCCCCGGAAACGTTCCGTGCCTATGTCAAATCCCACGGGATCCTCGGCCACCTGATCATGATCGGCATCATGGCGCTGCAGGTCGTCGTGGCGCTCATACCCGGCGAACCCTTTGAGGTCGGGGCAGGTTTCGTATTCGGCTGGGTGCAGGGGTCGCTGCTCTGCCTCGCCGCCACCGCCCTCGCCTCCGCGCTGGTGTTCCTCGCCGTGCGCAAATGGGGCGTGAAGCTGGTGGAGCTTTTCTTTTCCCGTGAAAAAATTATGCGCTTCTCGTTCATGCAGAACGCGAAAAAGCTGGATATCCTGATCTTTCTGCTGTTTCTGATCCCCGGCACCCCGAAGGATCTTCTCACCTATCTTGTGGGCCTCACCCCGATGAAGCTGTCCACCTTTCTGCTGCTCACGACCGCCGCCCGCATCCCTTCCGTGATCTCCTCCACGGTAACGGGCACTCTGGCGCACCGCGGCAGCTATACCGCGGCCCTCATCACCTATGGTGTCACGCTGGTCATCACCGTGGTCTGTGTGCTCTGGTACCGGCGCATCTCCAGGCGGGAAAAGGAAAAGGCTTCCGCGCAGGAGCAGCGGGAAGACGGCCGCGCGGACGCATGATGCGCCCGTATCCTCCGGGGGAGCCTGATACGATCCTTTTCGGAACGTCATTCCCCACTTCATCAGCGTATTCCGAAACAGCTTACGTTTCTTGGCGGGAGCGGTGACCGTGCCGGAGCGGCCGTTCACCGCTCCCCGTCCGTATACGCCCGGTTGATGTAATGCGGCTTCGTATCGATCGCAAGATATCCGCCGTTTGCTTCCGCCTCCGCCGTGAGCACCTCCCGGGCGCCCTCGCAGTCAACCGTGTCACAGCTGACGAGCCGCTCCGTCTCCGCCCAGGCACAGAAAGGATTCGGCATACCCCAGGACACGCGGTTCGTGGTCGCGACGAAATCACTCACACCCACGCGGATCTTTTTTTCCTTCCAGCCTTCCTTCCATTCCCCGTTCCGGTAAACCGCTTCCCCATCCGCCGTCACGATCGCGTTCACTTTTCCGTCGGTATAATAGCAGTCAACGCCCACCATCTGGGACAGCAGCGTCCACCCGTTTTCAGTAAGGGAATAGGTCAGCGCCGCCAGCAGTTCCTCCCAGGTCAGTTCAAAGCAATAAATTTTGTTGTCAAAGGGAAACATCGCATAGATGTCGGAGAGGGATATCTCCCTGCGGTCCCTGCCTTCCGCCAGCGGAAAATCCACCCGCAGCCCGCCGTTGTTCACAAAGCCGATGTCCGCGCCGGCGATCCGCGCGATGATCGAGGCCTGCCAGTTTCCCGCACTCGTCGCCCGCTCTCCGCTTTCCGGCAGATACGCGTAGCGCAGCGCGCTCCCGGTGATATAGCCGATCTGCTGTTTCAGGATGTCCGATACCGCCTCGAGCACCGTGTCGGTCAGCTTCACGATATCCGCATCCAGCTCCTCCGCGTTCGCGGGGGTCTTCCTGCATTTTGCGGCCGCGGCCGTCACGGACACCGTTTGCGCCCGCGTGACTTTCCGGAAGACCGCTCCGCCGTCCCGAAGGTCAAACGCCAGTTCACAGTACGCGTACGCGCTGCCGTTTGCCGCGGGTTCCAGATACCACAGTCCCCGTTCGGTCTGCCCGGCAAGGTTCCGGTGCGTATGTCCGCCCAGCACCAGATCGATTGCCGAGTCTTCTCCGACGGCTTCGGCGATTTCAGACGCTTCCTCATGCGCCAGCAGCACGGTCGCGTCGCATCCTCCCTCTTTTTCCAGCCATTCCGCCGTCTCCTTCAGGCTCTCCATGTCCGGTACGATGCTGTAACCCGCTCCGGAAAACCGCTCGTACCGGATGGAGGACGCGTAATTTCCCGCGAAGCCGATCACCCCGATGCGGACCGGAAGCGTTTCCCCGTCCGCGTTGACTGCCGTTTTGTCCAGGATCAGATAATCGCCTCCGAACACCGCTTTTTCCCCGTTCAGGTACAGATCGCTCACCAGCACGGGAATGCGGTTTTCACCTTCGTACCCTTCCAGCGCGCAGTCTTTCATCGTGCCGTCCGCGTCCACCGCGAAGGCGATGCCCCGGTCGAATTCATGGTTGCCCAACGCCACGGCGTCGTATCCCATCAGACGGTACGCGGCGGAAAGCGGCTGCCAGTCCAGCAGATTGGACGGCGTACTGCCCTGGTGGATATCCCCGCCGTCCAGCAGGATCGCCCGGTCGTCCCCGTTTTCCCTCGCATCCTTCACCTTGTCGGATATATAGGCCAGAAGATATACCGGCTCCTCTCCGGAGGTATCCGCGAGCGTGCCGTGCACGTCGGAGGTTTCAAACAGGGGCAGCGTATAGGATTCGTCCGCCGCGATTTTCTCCTCCGGATCGCTGTTGCCCAGCCGGTAAAAGCTGAAGGCAAACGCGGAGGGATCCGCGTCTGCCCGTTTTCCCCAGGTGCTGAAATAATTCCCCGCATTGTAGTATTCCAGGCAGTAATCCCGGTATGTGTTTTTGCCCGAGGTATAGCTCACAAACGGATTATACAGGTATTTTCCTTCCTGCAGCTGCCATTTGCTCTGATCCGCGGGCTCCGCCGCGTAATACAGCCCGTTGCCCGTTTCGGAGGAGGTGAGATACCCCTTTTCGCAGCGCAGGTACATCAGTCCCCCGCCCGCGGAGCCCACTTCAAACACGGCAGCCCTCTCTCCGATTTCCGTCAGAACCCGGCGGGTGGGCGTTTCCGCCGTCGTGACAGCGACGGAGGCAAGCCTGGTACCGGCTGCCTCCAGCGACAGGGTATTGCGCGCCGCGTCGCAGACGAGCACAACGCGGTCGCCGGGCAGGAGTTCGCCGCCCTCCGCCCGCTCGGCCAGGATCGTTTCTTCCGCCCGGACATCCCGGATGAAAGCGGAAAGAAACACCGTCACACAGCAAAGCGCCGCGGCCGCCGCCAGCAGTCTTCTCAGAGATTTCTTCATCACAGGCACGCCAACCTTCCATCACGTTCTCCGATCATGTATTCTTCACGGACAGGAATGATTCCTTCAAAAAAGTCTCCAAAAAATAAGCCATCCTGTTGACAGAAAGCCGAAAATCGTTTACAATACCCTTCGGCTCCAAAGAGCCTGTGCCAGAGACAGCCGGTACCGGAAGGTTTAATGGGAAACCGCCAGCCGAGGTGCAAGCGGAATCGTGTTTTCATGATGCCCTTGTGCCCTGCACGGGGGCATCTTTGAATCTCAGCCGTAAAGAAGGTGAA
This sequence comes from uncultured Eubacteriales bacterium, assembly GCA_902796115.1. Classification (GTDB taxonomy): domain Bacteria; phylum Bacillota; class Clostridia; order Christensenellales; family Aristaeellaceae; genus RUG756. Next base: position 877 of record CADBNX010000516.1, on the reverse strand, counting down.
ATGAAAACATGAGCGCGAATTTCGAAGCGAAAAAGGAAATCGTAAGCCAGATCAAGTCCCGGTTTGAAAACGCGCAGAGCGTCGTGGTGGTGCATTACTCCGGCATCACGGTGGAGGAAGTCACCAAGCTGCGTACCCAGTTCCGGGAAGCGGGCGTCGAATACGTCGTTCTGAAGAACAAGCTGGTGGACCGCGCACTGGAAGAAATGAACATCGAAGGCCTGAAGGAGCATCTGACCGGCCCGAACGCGTTTGCGTTCGGTCACAAGGATGCCGTGGCCCCCGCGAAGGTCATCTACGACTTCATCGATAAGAACAAGAAGGAAAAAGAGAACCTCTGCGTGAAAGGCGGCCTGCTCGGTAAGGAAGTAATGGATGAGAAGGCGATCAAGGCCCTCTCCCAGATTCCCGCCAAGGAAGTCCTTCTTGCCCGTCTGGTTGGCTCCATCCATTCCCCGGTGGCCAATCTGGTCTATTGCCTCGAGGCAATCCGCAAGCAGAAAGCGGGAGAAAGCGCGGAATAATCCGCCGTTTCTGCATCGGGCCGCCCTGCGGCCAAATCAATTAATGATCATTTGAATGGAGGATGCGTACCATGACGCATGAGGAATTTATTGCCGCTATCGAGTCCATGACCGTGCTCGAGCTGAATGACCTGGTCAAGGCTCTGGAAGAAAAATTTGGCGTGTCCGCAGCCGCCCCCGTGGCCGTTGCCGCCGCCCCCGGCGCTGCCGCCGCTGCTCCCGCTGAAGAGCAGACCGAATTTGACGTGATCCTGACCAACGCCGGTTCCGAAAAGATCAAGGTCATCAAGGCCGTCCGTGAAATCGTGTCCGGCCTGGGCCTGAAGGAAGCCAAGGAATTCGTGGAATCCGTG
>CADBNX010000515.1 GCA_902796115.1 uncultured Eubacteriales bacterium | reverse complement strand
TTCAATCATATATGCAGGAAAATCCGGATCCTTTACGCCGGTGCCTGTGAGAATGAAATCAGCAGAAACGGATTTCCAGTCATCATAAGAGCAGATAAAGTCGCCCTTGTATGCGCCTTCGGTGATCATACCGACCTGTTTTCCGGAACCAAGCAGGGAATTTACGGCTGCGGTGGAGTTCTCCGAGGCATTGGAGATGATTACGTCATATCCCTCCTCGCCGCTGAACTGAGAGACGGCGTTTTCCTGCAGGAACGGCTGCAGCGTATCATACGTGACAGTCTGTCCCAAAGCTCCTGCGATCGCATCATATTCTGCAGGCTTCACGCAGGTAACCATGTCAAAGCCGCGGATGTAATTGAAGGAGCCAACGGCGTCGTTGGACAAAAACTCCCAGGAATCGATTAAAGTTCCTTTATAAAGGGCGCCGTTAGCCACAGACCGCTTGGCTTGATACATGGAAACCACGGCGGTCCCGGCGGGAAGAGTCTTTCCGTCTGCAGTTACAGGGGAATCGGCAATGCGGACCTTTACATCGTTGCGGGTCAGGTATTCGATCATGTCATAGGCTGCTTGAAGATTGGTCTGGTTCGCTGCATCGAGGGGAATCAGGTAGCATTCGGGGAAGAACTGTCCGTTCTCTCCTTCTCCTGTATGGGCGGGACGGAAGATCTCTGCTTCGGCGCCGATGTTGTCATGTTCATCTATGAACCACGGGCCAACCTCGGCATCGGAATTCTGGTTTTCTATGCCGCGGGAGTATATCTCCGCAAGATTTGCGAAATAGCTTTCTTTATTGGCAGCCACGTAATCCGCCAGGCCCAGAAGTCCGTAGGTTCCTGCCTGACGGGTGTCCTCGGAATAGGCGGGCAGCTCAGCGGTGTAGCCGACACAGCCGTGCAGCATGGCATAGGTCGGGGTGTAGATCGTGGGCATATCATCTCCGCCTCTCGGGCAGAAGGGAGTACCATCCTCGTCAATACGCATGATGTCGCGCATCAGTATGATGTAGCTCTGGTAAGAAGGGTTATTGGCAACTGCAGCTGTACCGAATGCTTCTCCGCCGGCCATCTGATTTCTCATGAGCACGTCGTACTCAAAGTTCGGCTGATGGGGCGGAAGGCTGGGCTCTAGCTGGAATGAATCTTCTTTTCCGTGCACTTCGAGGAGGGTGACAGGGTCATAGGTTCCGATCAGATGCTGCATATTCTGTGTCTCCGGAGTGACCTGGAAGCTGTTGTCACGGTTGAGGTTAAGTCCGCTGGCAGAGCAGCGGGTATAGTACATGCGGCCGTCCACGTTCTCCTCCGGCACGAGGATGAAAAAGACATCGTTCAGAAGGTCTGCCACGTTGACAGTGGTCTTTTCGGAGGTGTAATAACTGTCAAATCCGTCCACTTTATCGGAGTCCTGCATAATATTTGTCCAGATGGAGCCGAGGTAACTGCACTTATCCGCAATCAGCTCCGGGGTATAGACACCCATTTCCTTCCGCTGTTCCTCGGATCTGGTTTTACCTTCTTCGGTGAAACCGGTGAGCTTCGTGTACTCGATGGCGGGCTCCTCAATCAGCATCCGTGCAAATTCCAGCACCGCATCTGCCGCGGCAATCTCATTCGCGTGAATGTTGGAATACAGGACAGGCACCTGATAGTCATCATCTCCGGAGTTTTGGAGTTCGTCGATCACCGCAGTGCCGGTTTCCTCGGCCTGCTCCGAGAGATCCAGCCACTTCTGCACGGCAGCGCTGTCGCGGGCAACGATGAGGTAGGGCATGTCATAGCCAAGATAGGACTGTCCCATGACACCGTATTCCACGTAAGGCCTGGGGGTTGCGCTGTCATCATCTCCTTCTTCGGCAAGCCGGAGCAGTTCATCAAACATTTCCCACATGGTGTGGAAGGAGGCATAGGGTTTGATGGTGACGTGTTCAATGGAAGCCAGAGTGTCTCCGTCCAGTTCGGCGGTAAGGGTGAATTCACCGCAGATGTCCAGAAATCTTCCGCCGCTTTCATGGGGCATACCTATCTTGCCCAGATCCGCTATAGGAGAAGTGGTGAAATCAAGCTTCAGCGCGGAACCATCCAGCGAAGTCTCAAAACGTTCCATGGAAAAAGGCTGTCCGGAATCAGACATATTGTTGAATCGGATAGACGCAAAGTCGATCGTTTCCTGCTCGTTGGGAAACATTTTTTCTTCGCCGCGGAGGGAGATGAAATTCCCGTCCGCAGGATTGGCGTAGGGTTCGGTGCGGTGGAGCGTCCAGATCACCTGGTCCGTCCCGGCCTGCTCAACCCGGGAAGCCTGTTCCTTCGTGAGAGGGAAGACCAGCGATTCGCTGGTACGTTCTGTCATAGACAGGAAAAGCCCGTCAATGCTGTCCGTCTGAACGGCAGCCTCCGCTTCTGCATCCGTTCCGGTTCCGGCGCCGGAAGTGCCGCAGCCGGGAATTAGTGAGAGTGCCAGAAGCAAGGTTAAAAATCTGGAGAATGCTTTCATGTTTCGGGATCCTTTCTGGGAATCTGAGTGATTGCATTTTGATAAATCACACAGCGTATGTTTTTTATAAATTATAATCCGAACAACGAAATATTATTTTTCGAAATACCGGAAATCCCATTGACTGCCTGAATCTGATACTTGGCACGATGAGTTCTGAAGAGATCATCGATCAGTTGATAAGCGCATTGAACAGGAAAAAGAAGAAACACTGATCTCAGATATCCAGACTTGTTGTTTTCAAAGACGAAAAACATCGGCATCTATCCCATTCTCCCCTGTATTCTGCAGGACCGGGATTCTGTCGATGTTTTCATTTTGCCTGTTTGCCGTTTCGAATCAGTCAGATATCGGATTCACTTCCCCGTATAAACAAACGACATTCATCACTCAT
>CADBNX010000514.1 GCA_902796115.1 uncultured Eubacteriales bacterium | reverse complement strand
GCTGGTTTCCTCCGACGTGATCGGCATGACCTACGGCTCCCTGTTCGATGCGAACCAGACCATGGTCACCAAGATCGACGATGACACCTATCAGGTGCAGGTCGTGTCCTGGTATGACAACGAGAATTCCTACACTTCTCAGATGGTCCGCACCATCAAGTACTTCGCGGAACTGAAATAATCCCTTTGCAAAACATGCTGCCTGTTCTTCAACCGAGGAACAGGCAGTTTGTTTAGGGGATTTAACCGAAAGGACAGAAAGACATGGATTTCTCCAGGATGACCTCCAGAGAGCGTCTGCTCGCCGCCATGCGCGGTCTGCCCACGGACCGTGTTCCCATTCAGCTGGGCATCACCAATATGTTCAGCGTGTTTCTCAGGGGTTACAGTGGGTGGGATATCTATCTGAACAATAAAGTGCCGCTCTGGAAGATCGTGACAGATGCTCATCGTCAGTTAGGGCTGGACGGATACCTTTACATCAGCGTGAACGCGGAGCCGGATCCGGATGTGCAGTACAAGCGTGCTGTGGTTCATTCCGATCCCGAAAAGGTGATCGTACGACCACAATGCAGACGCCGGAAGGCGACCTGTGGTCCGAAACCACCTACATGAAAAACGAACCCCCCCCACTCTTACCCGGGGCTATATCAAAGACGAGAAGGATTTTGCCCTGTGGATCAAATATGCTCTCCGCCCGAAACGCTATTCCTGTCCCGATCTGCCGGCAATCCGCGCCTGTATGGGAGAAGACGGTGTTGAGGCCGGCAGCTGCGGCAGCGTTCCGGGATACCATGATCTCATCTTTTCAGTGGATGGCAAGCTGGAAAACGCCGTTTACCTGCACATGGACTATCCCGATCTGTTTGAGGAATATGCGGAGAAAGCTCACAAAGCTTATCTTTTCCGCCTTGAGCAGATGCTCGGGATGGGCTTTGACTACATAGAGATATCCAACTCCGGCATGATTTCCCTCGGCAGCCCGGCAATGTTCCGTACATACAGCCTGCCCACCATACAGGCAGCATCCCGAATGATCCGGCAGGCCGGCAGCCTGTCCGAGGTGCACTGCTGCGGTCCCTCCCTGTGCGTGGTAAAAGCATGCCATGACGAAACGGACGTGGACAGCATCAACCCGATTCAGGAAGCGCCGATGGGCGACTGCAGCCTCCCCGAACTGAAGAGACTGTATGGCGACACCCTCTGCCTGAAGGGCAATGTCGGCGTCATCCATCCCCTGCTGGAAGGAACCCCGCAGGATGTTGAAAAGCATGTGCTGCGCTGCATGGACGCGGCCAAGGAAGGCGGCCGCTTCATCCTCTTCAGCGAGGAGGGAATCAGTTCCATCACTCCCCCGGAAAACGTGAAAGCTTATGTGGACGCGGCCCTCCGATACGGAAAATACTGAATGCCGCCGGATTCTGATATTTGAATGTTTTCAAAAACCTTATCAGTCCATCCACGAATTAGCCACGATCGCCTCACGGGCCCAATCCACCCATTCCGGCTTTACGTTGATGTCCCGCCAGGATTCCGGAGAACCGTAATCCTTGGCGACCAGCGCGCCGCCGTTTTGTTTGAACGCGTTCGCCATGCGTCTGGCCCCTTCTTCAATCACGGCCCTGTCCCCCGTCGGCATGATCTTCTGGATATCCACCGGACAATAAAAGGCGCATTTATGTCCGTAATTGCGGGCCCAGTACTCCACACCGCTCAATTCAGGCTGATCGAACTGGAACATATCAATACCCGCATCAATCATGTCATCCACCAGCGCCTGAACTTTTCCGCATGAATGCAGGATAAAGTCGAGCCCTCTGCTGCGGCACGCATCGGCAACTTTGGCGTAGGCCGGTTTGAACAGACTGTTGAACGAAGCGGGTGCGATGAGCGGAGCGATCTGCGTGCCCCAGTCGTCATACATGATGATTCCGTCCGCGCCCCCGTCCGCGCACAGGGCGACCTCCGTATTGATCAGGTCCGTCAGACGGTCCAGGAACGCGGTCACCATATCCGGTTCAAGCGCGGTATCCATCAGCGCGTTTGTGATCCTGCGCACATCGCGCAGGGAGGAGAAAATTCCCGTCACCGGCGCAATGATGTATTTATCGGCTCTTTCCGCGGGAACGGATGATACCCGGGCCATATCGATTTCGGGAAAGTGAAAATCCTTCAGTCCATCCCATCCGTCCTCCAGCGCGCCCAGGATGCATTCGCCTTTTGTTTTGCCGCCCAATCGGCCGTATACATTTCCCAGTACATCCAGGCGTATTTCTCCTTTGAAGCCCGAAGGTCTCCTGATTTCCGGATAGTCGCCCCATTCGTCATACTTGCCCGCGTAAGGGCTTCTGAGATACACAAGCGTACAGTACCCGATATCATGATAGGAAGGATCGTGAAAGTGCCATCCCAGACGAGGTGCGCCTGCGTGGCGGATCACGCGTCGGATGATTTCTTTTGATGTCATCGTGTCCGTGCCTCCGATCGAATCAGACATATGTTTCCGGACCGTTACCCTCCGAACATTTCATCGATCATGTCCCGGAAAGCGCTTTCAAGCCATTCCCAGTCAGGCGCAGCAAGGTATTCTTTTGAATTCCTGATGCTGTCCATGGATTGCTCAAAGCCGGAATAATCGCAGTACTGAGCATACTGCGCAAGGGCCAGTATGTTCTTGTCACGAATGATCAGTTCATAATTTTTCCTGTTTTCTTCGGAAGGATCAAGGTTTTTCAGATCCTCCGCCATCTCCCAAAGGGCATCACCGGCCAGCTGATACGCTACGTCGTATTTTCGCGCGTTGAGGCATGCGTTCCACAAGTC
>CADBNX010000513.1 GCA_902796115.1 uncultured Eubacteriales bacterium | reverse complement strand
TTCAGAAAACTGTCCGGGCTCTCCCGCAGCCGCACCGCGAGCGCTTCCAGCGCGAACGCCGGCGCGAACGGGCCCAGATCCGGATCCAGCATGCCGCCGGTCGCGTTCCCGGGATTCTGTTCCCGGATGATCCCGGCAAGCCGCCTGAAGGCCGTGGAGGGCGTCAGAACACCGCCGCTGGGCTTTGCGCCCGAGCAGGACAGCATCAGCTCCTCACGGGCCAGGGACACCGCCTGATACACGTCCTGCTTCTGCCTTGCGGCCAGATCAAGCAGCGACTGCCCGATCCTGCTGTACGGACGGCGCCCGCTTCCGCAGGGCCTGCCGTCCTCCTCCGGGCCGGGCTTCCGCCCGCTCCGGTAATACGCCTCGTTTTCCGCTTCGATGAATTTTTCAAGCTCTCCTCTTTCCTGTTCGGAAAGGATGCCGCCGCCCGATGTCACTTCGTTTTCCTGCAGGCCCATCACGATCATGCAGCGCACGCCGGATGAGAAAAACATCTGGGGCGGGGCAGCCGTCACCGCCTTTGAAAGCTGCGGAAGCGATTTGATCATCCGCGCGGACATGGACGCCTCCAGCATGGCGCACAGGTCGTGCAGCGGAAGAGGCTCCCCGCCGATAAAGGAGGCCGCCGAATCCAGCAGTTCGTTCACGGCGGTCCATACCTGGCGGTTCCGGTCGATGCTCAGGTCGTCGCCCCGCGCGGCAAATTCCTCTTCCTGCGCCAGCAGCTTCTCATAGATCCCGGCGTCCGTGATGAAGCCGAACAGCAGCGCGGCTGCTTCCTTCCCGGTGCGGCCCTTCGCCGTGAGCTGCTTTTTCAATTCCGCGATGGGCGTGATCAGCCGTTTACGCAGCGCTTCCATCGCCTCGGCCTTTTCCCTTTCGCTCTCCTTTTCCGGCATATGGAAGGGATGAAGCCAGCGGGAGCGGTGAATGCCCTTTTTGCGGACATAGTTTTCCATTTCCATGACTTCCGCGGCAGTCAGACCCGTAAAGCCGGTCTTCATCATCCGGAGCACGTCCCGCTGGCAGAAATCCAGCCGCAGCACGCGCAGCAGGGACAGGAAATACTGCGCGTACGCGCTCATCAGGATCGGCTGATCCTGCTTAAAGTTGAACGGGATCCCGCACGCCGACAGCACCAGGGGCAGCAGCTGGGGCAGCGTATTCTGCTCGCATACGGCAATCGCCATATCCTCCCAGGGAACGCCCGCCCGATGCCACCGGATCAGCGTCTGGCAGGCATGCTGGCACTCCAGGTAAGAGTTCTTCGCGTAATACGTGCGCACGTGCGACAGGTCCGGCACCGGGGTCCGGGCGAGAAGGGCCTGCGCCTGCCGTTTCGCTTCCCAGGGTTCCTCCCGGATGACGACGCTTTCCTTCGGCAGCCCCGCTCCGCGGCCGCGCTCGTATCCTTTGGCGCCCGGGAACGCGCCCGCCGCATATATGCTCTTTTCCACATAGCCGATCCCGGCGTCCGCGGGAGGGAGGTCGGTTTCCCGCCGCAGGGAAAACGGGATCCCCCTCTTGCCCAGCGTATCGGTCAGCGAACGCACGGAATCGTTCGCCGCCCGGAAAATCGCCCGGTCCTCCCCAACGTCATCGCTGATCAGGCCGATCACGATCTCATCGGCGCCGCCTTCCCGGGACGCCGCCCGGACAAGATTCAGGATATCATGCGTAATATAGTCAAAGCCGTAGATCAGCAGCTGCGCATGACGGATGATCCCGCTCGGCACGATGTTTTCCACGGCGGACATCCACTGCCCCACCGCGTCTTCATACCGGTCGCCGAGCTCCCGCAAATAACCGTCCCATACCTCCGCCACATCCGAAAGCTTCCGCGCGGTGCGCCTGCCGGCGGGGTGAAAGGCGCGCAGGAAATCCGCGCTCAGTCCCGCACGGGTGAAGTCGTTGATCTGGCCGGCGATCTTCTGCGCCAGGGTGGGCTGGGCGGCGGACGCCCCGTAATAGGCCAGGCGGTCCTGACAGCTGTGCAGTACCTTTGCGACGATCATGTTCTGCCCGTCTGCCGATACGGGCTTCCTGCTGCCGTAGCCGGTCATCTCACGCACTTCCCGCACCAGGGAAGAGGGAGAAAAAACCTTCAGGTCAAAAAAGCCCCGGTCCCTGCTGCGGTTGACGATTTCCGTCTCGCAGGCAAGCGTGAACGATTCCGGAACCAGGATCACCGGGTTCGCCGCGTGATCCGCTTCCCTGATCAGGCTGGGAATCAGCCCCGGCGCCCTGGTTGTCACGATACGGATCATATTTTTCCTTCAGCCTCCCGATTCAGCATTCTGACCCCGCCGTCATCCGCAATCACAAAATCCGCGGTTTTCGGATTGCCGGCATCCGCTTCCGCCCGCAGCAGCCGTGCGTAGGTCTCCGTCTCCCGGTAGCCGGGAAGGAGACCGGCCCGGGAAAAGAGCGTCTCCCTTCCGCAGACGGAGCAGTACCTCTCATTCGGCGCGCAGGCGTGCGCCCCACGTCCGTCCGGCACGCAGGCGTTTTCAAGCGGCTGCATGCACGCCGCGCAGTACCGGCCGTCCCGGATGGTTTTCCGGCTCCCGCACGCGGGGCACCCGTCCGTCTTTCCGTCCCGCACGGACAGCACGGGCGGATACGCCGTTCCGAGGGTCCTGCATCTCTCGCTCCGGTTCCCGGGCAGCCACAGGTTCTTTTTCGG
>CADBNX010000512.1 GCA_902796115.1 uncultured Eubacteriales bacterium | reverse complement strand
TCGTCGAAGTTCTCGATGCCGATCTCTTCGTCATAGATGAATTCGTCCAGGTTCGCGACCAGGCCGGCGGAGACGTATTTCGCCGCTTCCGAGCCGTAGTTGAAAATGATGTCCGGGCCGACGCCGTTCACCACGCTCTGGTACACGGTGGTGGTGAAGCCCTGGTTGGGCTGGGTCTGTACTTCCACTTCATACTTGTCCTGGGAAGCGTTGAATTCTTCCGCGGTCTTGCGCAGATACGCGTCCTGATCATCCGTAAAGGTGGACCAGATGGATACCTTCACTTTTTCGCCTTCGGCGATGCCGGCGCAGCAGCCCACAAGGAGCAGCGCAGCCATGAGAACTGCGATGATGGAACGAAGCTTCATTGGAAAACCTCCCGTTTTCAAACAGTGAATTATTGCCCGCGCGTTTCCGCGCGGACGCGGATTCCCGCGTCAGCTGAATTATACCATCCGCCCCGCCAAAAGGCAAGGAAGAACTTTCGCAAACGGTCTATTCCAGACGGAATCTTTCCCTGCACACTCCGCCGAGGTCCGGCTCGCCCCAGCTCCGGTTGAAGTTTGACAATCCCAGATCCTGCGGCATACGGTAGTCGGGCAGATTGTCCCGCAGCGTCAGCTCTTCGCGGATCGCCTCCAGGTAGCGGAAGCCGAACTCGTGGCTGGGCGACACGTAGTGTCCTTCGTCCCATTCGTTCCAGTTGTCGATCATGAAGATCCTTCTGCCCCATGCTCCTTCCGGCAGCGCCTCCGTCATTTCCCTCATGCGTCTGATCACGCGCCGGAAACCGTCCGCGCTGAGATGATAGCGGGTTTCTTTGCCGAATGAAAAACCGAGGCGGTCCCACGCGGGCGTACAGCGCGGTCCCGCGTCCCGAAAACAGGAAGCCGTCGCCGTATGCCGCAGGGGATCCACCGCCAGTCTCCGCGCAAGCAGATCGCACTGTGCGGAAATGATTTCCTCATCCGGCGGCAGATCGCGCGCGGGACTGTAGCCCGCGTTATAGCCGAAGTGAAAGTCATAGCCCCGTTCCGTACAATCCAGGTAGGTTTCCTTCGCAACCCCGTAGTCCCACACGCAGGCCGCGATCGAAAGACCCGCAAAACCGCGTCTGACCGCCATGGACCGGCAGCGGTCAAAGTACTGCCTCTGTTCGGACGGGCTGTCAAACACGCCGTCAAGTATGGCCTTTCCGCACACGAACAGGACCGGTTTGCCGTCCAGAACCAGATAATTGGGGCGGCTGAAGTATTCGTCCAGCCAGAAGGGCATCAGATTTTCCAGCAGATCGTGCCGGTCCGTGTTTCCCCACCGGTTTCCGTTCTCAAACATGATCGCGAACTTCATCAGGTTCTGAAACCGTGCGTGAAAGAGCGCTTCATGAAGGCCGTGCCCGCAGCGCAGCGCGGAGGGCGAAACTTTCTTTCCCTCGTTTTCCTTTCGCCGGTACCAGCAGTAGATGAAGCAGTTGATTCCGTGTTCCAGGGCCCATTTGATTTCCCAGTCGCAGTATTCCGGGTTTTCCTCGTCATAGTAACCCGCAAGCGGCGTCCTTTCCGGGTATCCGTGCAGATCGTCAAACCCGTTGTGCAGCCCCGCGGCTCCCCGCTTCCACGCGGGATAATAATGCGCGGCAACCGTCATGCACGGCGTTGCCGCGGAAGGCCGGACCGGTTCATCCTGAAGTCTGATATGATACATGCTCTCCTTTTCAAAACCTGCAGACAGGAAGCTGTCTGCAGGTTTTTCCCCCCTTGGCTGTTATTTCAGATGGAATCTTTCCCTGCACACCCCGCCGAGGTCGGGCTCCCCCCAGCTTTTGTTAAAGTTTGACAGTCCCAGATCCTGCGGCATACGGTAATCTGGCAGATTGTCCCGCAGCGTCAGCACCTCGCGGATCGCCTCCAGATACCGGAAGCCGAACTCGTGGCTGGGCGCTACGTAGTGTCCTTCGTCCCACTCGTTCCAGTTGTCGATCATGAAGATCCTTCTGCCCCAGGAGCCGTCCGGCAGCTGATCGATGATTTTCTTCATTTCGACGAGCAGTCTGCGGTAATTGTCCGGCTGCAGATACCAAACGGTTTCCTTTCTGAACCTGTAGCCCATCTGGTTCCAGTGATCCGTGGTGCGCGGGGTGGGATCCCAGAAGCAGGACGCGATGGGGATGTTCTTCATGGGGTCGGTCGCGAGGCGCTTTTTCAGGATCGCGCACTGCTGCGTCAGGACTTCCTCCTCCGGCGGATAGGGCGCCGCGGGCGTATACCCCGCGCCGTACCCGAAACGGAAGTCAAAACCGCGCGCCTCCGCCTCCGCCTGTTCCTCCGCGGTCGGAGTCGTATTGCAGACGCCGAAATACATCCCGTCAAATCCGTGCTTCACACAGTATTCGCGGCAGGCGTCGAAGGTCTTTTTCTGCTCCGCGGCGTCCCGGAAGCACTCACGGGCCAGGCGCTGCTGCTGGTAGACAAACAGCACCGGCCGGTTATCCATCACCAGGTAGTTTCCGCGTTTGAAGTAATTCTCCATCCAGAACGGCATCAGGTGCTCCAGCATGTCCTTCGGATCCGTTCCGCCCCATCTGGGGCTCGCCTCGAACATGATGGCAAATTTCATATACTGCTGATACCGGGCATGGAACAGCGCTTCGTGCAGACCGTGCCCGCAGCGGAGATCGCCGGCCGTGACCGGTTTGCCCATATTGTCCGGTCTGCGGTACCAGCAATGGATGAAGCAGTTGATGCCGTGCTCCACGGCCCACTTGATTTCCCAGTCGCAGTACTCGGGATTCTCCTCGTCGTAATAGCCCGCAAGCGGCGTCCGCTCCGGGTATCCGTGCAGGTCGTCAAAGCCGTTGTGCAGTCCCGGCGCTCCCTTTTTCCAGGCCGCGTAATAATGCGCCGCCACGATCATTTGGGATGTTGCGGGTTTCGGCTCGTCCATATACTGTGACAAACGAATGTTATACATTTTTCTGCCTCCCGATCGGCTTTTGACAGTCAGCCGTTATTCCACAATGGTCAGGTCCAGCCCCATGATGCGGGCAAAGGCTTTGATTTCCGGCAGCAGGTTTCCCACTCCCAGCGCCAGGTGATGGGTCGGCCCGGCTTCACACCACCGGGCGATGAAATCCGTCACGTCCCTGCCCGGGAAGGTCACGCGCGTATTGGTGTTTCCGGTCTGCGGGATGCGCCCCGCCTCCGAAACGCCGGCTGCCGCCACCAGACGGAAGCGTCCGTCCGGCCTGCAGTTGATGCTGAGCATGGTAACGGGTCCCGCTTTCAGGCTGAACTCCACACCGATGCCGCTGCCGGCTTTCCCATGGTACTTCTTCAGTTTCCGCAGCACGGGTTTTCCCTCGCTGATGGCAATATTGTGCGGTCCGTCGTGCCCCACCAGCACGCAGTTGCCCGTCACGTCGAAGGGATGCAGTTCGGCAAAGGAGCCGCCGCCGCCGATCCGGTTCATGATCAGCATGGCCGCCGCCGTCTTGAGATCCGCCTCACCCGCCAGCGGGATGCCCCGGGAGGTGAGCAGCGTATTGCCGATGATCAGCGCGGCGCCCATCCGTTCGTATTCGTTGTCCGCCTCACCCTTATAATAATACGCGAGCGCGGTCAGATGGTTTTGTTCCACCATTTCATCCAGCGCGCACGCCATGCGGGCGGACCACTCCAGATCCCCGTCCCGGACGTAATCCGTCAGCGGATCGACGGAAGGATCCTGAATGGAAAACGTCGCCTTCACCGTATCGATCTTCCGGGCGATCGCGTCCGCAGGGACCGCGTCCGCGTACTTTTTCAGTTCGCACATTTCCAGCATCCTGACATGCGCCTTGAACGCCGCCGAAAAGGCGGTCGGATCGGTGTTCATATCGTACATGCCTTCGTAGGTATGGCCCAGATACCCGAACTGCGCGTACCGGAACGCTGCGCGCGCCGCGATGGCGCGCTGCCACACGCGCACCTGCGTGCGGACGCGCGCCTCCTGATGGGCGGCGGCGACGATGCAGGGCGGCATCGGCCGGCCCAGACGCAGATAGACGCCCGCGATCTCCGGCATGGCGCAGATATCGTCATTCACCAGCTGCATGTACGTGGTGCATTTTTCATAATCCAGATGATCCAGGGGCTGTATGCCCACCAGGATCTGCGGCGCATCCAGGTAGTTGGCGAACGGCGCCGCGAGAGAGGAAGGCAGGTAAGTGGTCAGCAGCAGGAATATGCCGTCCACATCGCGCCGTCTCAGCTCACGCACCACGGCAAAGCTCTGTTCCACCCTGTCCACATAATCGGTCACGAAGACTTCGGTGTCATCCCCGAAACAGGCGGCAAACTGCGCGGCCTTCCGGCCCAGCTCCTCGCGCAGCCCCTCGAATTGCTGAAAATAGATGTAATGCCCAAGCGGCACGATGGCGACAGACGGTTTTGTACTCATCTCAATTTCCCGTTCCGCAGCGACGGCGGGAGGGCAATGCCCTCCCGCTTCCGATCGCTCAGTTGGCCTTATAGGCGCTGTAGTACTTGTTGTAGATCTCGAGGTACTCCTCTACCCCGTACTCTTCCAGTGTTTTGATGAAGCCGTCAAAATCATTCTCGATGGACATTTCGCCGGTGATGAACTTCGCCTCGCAGGAAGCCACATAGTCATCCAGCGGCGTAGTCAGCTCGTTCAGACGGTCCTGATCCTCCACCGTGAAGTACAGCGTGGGCAGATCATCCACATAGTAGGGCGCTTCCTTCTCCTGCTGATCGCTCTCATCCTTGCGGACGACGATGCCGTTCTTGTACTGCTGTCCGATCGCGCTGTCCGGATATTTCGCCGCGTACTCCAGGCGATAGGGATCGTAGCCCTCGGAGTTGAAGCCGGGGTTGGAATAGATCGTCAGGTAGGTGATGCGGTGGGTCCACGCGGAGGTCATGTTTTCCGCCAGATGATACTGAATGGAATTGGTCTCGGGGTCATAGTAGTGGCCCGTGCCGTTCCAGTCGTATTCGCTGCCGGCCTCGGGGCCGAACGTCGCGAATCCCCAGCCTTCCAGCGTATAGAAGAAGTCATAGAGGTTGGCAAGCGCGGCGGCCGCCTCGTCGCTCGCGTCCGCGCTGATCACGGCGCGCGCCACGGTATACAGGGTGTT
>CADBNX010000511.1 GCA_902796115.1 uncultured Eubacteriales bacterium | reverse complement strand
TCGAATCGAACGCGGACGTGGACGCGGACGGAAACGTCGATTTCGCGGACGCGGTGCTCATCCTGCAGTACGCCTGCGGATGGGATGCGACGCTGAAATAAACACGGCGGCGGATGATCTGCGCATCAATTTTTCCGGTATCCCTGTTTATGCCTTTCTCGGAAGGGGGTCCGGGGGAAACCGCTCTTTGGGCACCAAAGAGCGGTTTCCCCTGTCAGACAGATCTTGTAAGCGATAGCCCCGACGTCTGCGCACCCCGGATGGTTCAGATCACTTTGCGGTTCTTCCATTTGCCGCTCCGGAAGCGGCGGATCAGCAGGACGGCTTTGACGCACCAGTCCAGGCACATGGCCAGCGCGATGCCGATCACGCCCATGCCGAGCCATTTGGCCAGCAGGAAGGAAAAGAAGACGAGGCAGACCACGTTGGCAAACAGGGAGGCATACATGGTGTATTTCACGTCGCCCGCGGCTCGCATCCCCGCGGAGAGCGGGGTGGAGAAGGTCTGCACGGTGGCGGAGAAGGTGTTGTGGATGAACACGGTGGCAAGGATCAGCCGCTTGGTTTCCGCTTCCAGACTGTAGAGCGGCAGGACAAGCGGCGTGAGCGCGGTGTTGAGGGCGTTCCAGCAGACGGCGATGAGGAGCGCGATGCGGATCAGCTTCCGCATGTACCATTCTGCGGCTTCGGCGTCGTCCGCGCCTACGCAGCGCCCGATCACCGCGATGAAAACGGTGCTCATGGCAAGCCCGGTGCAGGCGGCAAGGTACCAGAAAGTCTGCCCGATGGAGTTCGCCGCGATCTGGGAGGTGCCGAAGGTGGCGGTCAGCATGCCGAGCAGCACCTTCGAGAGCTGAAACAGGGTATTCTCCACGGAATTGGGAACGGCAACGCCCAGAATGCGCCGGTCCATGGACAGGTGCAGCCGGACAATACCGCGCACGGAAAGGGTCACCTCGTTCTTTTTCCGGAAGCAGAGGAGAGTCATGACGGCCGCGGCCACGGTCCAGGAAATGACCGTGGGCCAGGCGACGCCTGCCGCGCCGGCGTGCAGCACAAAGATGCCCACCGCGTTCCCGGCCGCGTTGAGCAGGTTGGCCAGCAGGGATACCCGCAGGGTGACGCGCGTGCGCCCCATGGTGCGGTAAACGGCCGCGCCGGCGTTATAAACGGCGTTGGCGGGGAAGGAGAGCGAAGCGATGCGCATATAGATCTGCGCGGCGTCCATGGCGGCTTCTTCCGTCGCGGGATACATGAGACGGAGCAGGGACGGGGCAAAGAGCAGCATCGCGCCCATACACAAAAGGGCGGTCAGCGCGGCGATACACACGATCTGCGAGGCGGCGAGACATGCGTTTTTCCTGTCCCTGCTGCCCAGGTACTGGGATACCACCACGGATCCGCCGGCCGCGATCGCACTGAACAGGTACAGGAAAACGGAATGGATCATCGTATCCAGCCCGACACCGGCGACCACCGCTTCTCCGGCGTAGCTGACCATCATCGTATCCGCAAGGCCGACTGCCATCTGCAGCACCTGCTCAACAAGCAGGGGCAGGATCATGGCTTTCAGCGTCCGGTTGGAAAAATACTGCCGCGGGACGGGAAGCGGGGGACGGGGCTCGATGAGGCTTTTCAGACGCTGCATGTACATGCCTTTCCTGAACTGAAAATGACGCATGGGAATGAAAAACAATACTGCGATGGCGAAGCGTGAGAATTTTGGAAAAGCGGGCGTAATTGATGGCGTTTTGCCGGTCATTACGCCCGCTTTATCGGCTTGAATTACCGCATGCCTTCCCGGTAGCGGAGCGGGGGAACGCCGCGCAGCTTCCGGAACAGCTCGCAAAAATAGGAAGCCGATGAAAAACCGAGCGCGGCGGCGATCTCACCGACGTTCATCTGTGTCTGCGTCAGCATGCGGCAGGCTTCCTTCATGCGGCACTGCATCTGATACAGGTGGATGGTCTGCCCGGTGTGCTGGCGGAAAAGCCGGTTCAGGTAATAGGGATGATAGCCGAAGCGCGCGCCGAGCTCTTCGCCGGTGACGGTTTCGCGGCAGTGCTCCTCCAGATACCGTTTGACAAGGGCGACCGGCGCCGGCGCGCTTTTTTCGCCGGCGCGGGGCATGCGGTTGAGCCGCAGCAGCATCGCCTTGAGCAGCGCGGAACAGATCTCCTGAAAGCCGCGTTCTCTTTCTTCCCGCTCCCGGAGCAGCTCCGCGGCCCAGGACAGCACGTCCGGCGCTTTTTCGATCAGCGTGGGCACGGGGAAAAAGGCATGGTCAGGCTCCTCCGGCATTTTGTCCGGATCGAAGCGCTCCGGTGCATCCGGCCTGATCGCCTTGCCGTTGCCCGGAAGATATCGCAGACTGAAATTGATGTTGTAGAGCGAGACGGGCGAATGCTCGTTGAAAATGAAACGGTATTCGCAGGCGGGCGGCACCACAAGGCACGAATCCTTTCCCAGGGAAAGCTCCCTGCCCGTGACAAAGACGGTGCAGTCTCCCTCCGCAATGGCGAACAGGCGGTAGTCGTACGCCTTGAGCGGGGTTTTGTAGCTGACCGCACAGTGCCGTAATTCCACAAACCGGATATAGGGGTTCAGTTCCGACGCAAGCATGATCTCGGCTCCGGAAGCCGTCCGGGAGCCGGACGGCTTTCATGTTTGTTTTGTTATAGAAAAGGTTCCGTTTTGTTACAGCGGCGATCCCGGGCAGAGGCGGAAGCTTATTCGACCGGATCGAATACCCGCACGTAATCCACTTCGAAGGTATCGGGCCACGCCTTGAACAGGTTCGGGTGGGGCGTGCCGGGGGTGAGCATGCCCGCCTCGGTTTCCAGGCGGCGCAGATAGCCGTGGCATTCCGTTGAAACGAGCACAAACTGCTCCACGTCGGAAACGGGGCATTCGGGAGCCATCTGGCGGCCGACTTCTTTTCCGTCCGCATAGAAAATATAGCCGTCCCTGCGCCAGTCGACCGCGTAGCGGTGCCAGCCGTCCGGGGTCTCGGCAAAGGGGAATTTGAAATGGCCGTACCACCTGCTGTCTTTCCCGTAGCCGCCCCATCCGTTGCCGCAGACGATTTCCCCGTCGCTGTAGAGGCGGTAGTTTTCCATGATATCCACTTCCACGCCGGCGCGCCGCGGATCCGGATGCGCGCCGATGCAGGGGGACTGCAGCCAGAAGGCCGCGTGCCAGCCGCCGCCGTGCGGCAGCTTGCAGCAGATTTCATAGAATCCGTATTTGTGCAGGAAGAGCGGTTTGCGGCTCTGGCCGAAGGGCCAGAAACCCGTGGTGTCCTTGGGATTGTCAAAAGTCATTTCCGCCGTCTGCAGGTGGGCGGAGGAAAAGCGTACTCCGGGCGCTTCCGGGATTTCCTCACGGACCAGGTCGATAAACATATGGCTTTGGCCGTCCAGGTGCACCCCTTTGTCCGAAAAAGCGGGATGCGGTTTTCCCCAGAAATTGAGCCGGTACATCCATTTGGTTTCGTCCAGCCGGTCGCCGTCGAATTCGTCGTTCCAGATCATGTTCCATTTCCGGTCCGCCGGGAGCAGGGAAACGGCGTGCCCGGGCACGGGCTCCAGCGCGGTCATATTTGCTTCTTTCAGTTCGGTAACGCGGAATGCCATACCAAAATGCCCCTTTCATTTGATGTTCCGGCATTCATTATACCGCAAACGGAACACAAATAAAAGGGGAAGTAAGGAAGCAAGAAGGAAAAAGGGATCAGCAGTTACTGTTCACGGGGAGGTCAGTGCAATAAGCAGTAAGCATAGCCATAAAGCAGCATGATTAAACTGAGAGTAAATCATTGAATTACGGTATGCAAGGGGAGTTCAGAGGGGGAACACCCTCTGCTGCCAATCATCATTCAGCGGCTTCGCCGGGCGGAGCCGAGCGCGCCCTGTGGGCGAAGCAGCGAGGCGGAAGCCCGGTGAAGGATAGGTGCT
>CADBNX010000510.1 GCA_902796115.1 uncultured Eubacteriales bacterium | reverse complement strand
GGAAATGGCGCAGCTTCTCCCGGGATGAAGATATCGAGCGCGTGGATTACCTCGCCGCCCATCACCTGCCCGGGCCGCTGGCAAGACAGCTGCGCAGACTGTTCCCGAAGCTTTCTGCCAAATACAAAAAAGATACGAAAGGAACCCCTTGACAAAGCATCCCCGCGCGCGATAAAATCAGCGCGTACATCAAATGCGTTGATGGCACTACGCATGGATGGCACGCTTTTCCAGAGAGCCGCCGGGCGGTGTGAGGCGGCAAAGCGCATTCCTGCGGTCTCCTGCCGGAGCAGGACTTCCGAAAGCCGAGTAAGAAGTTCCGGGTGATCCCGTGACAGATCGGGGGCATGAACACGTGCCCATAAAGCGGCGTTCTTCGGGACGCAATACGGGTGGTACCGTGGTCGTTGGCAATTCGATCACCCCGCAGCGAAAACTGCGGGGTGTTTTTGTTTGAAGGAGGCTGTGCATGAAAAAAATCCTGGTTTCCGATCTTTCCCTTCGCTGCCCCGCGGGGCAGAACGCGGCTCCGCTCACCTTCCGTGACAAGGTCAATCTGGCCTCCGCGCTGGATACGCTGGGCCTGGACGTGATCGAGCTGCCCGCGCTGACCGGGCAGAAGGAGGACGGCGTGGTCCTGTCCACCCTCTGCGGCGCGGCGGAGCGGGCCGCCGCGGCCATTCCCGCGGGAGATACGGAAGAAGAAGCGCGCCTGGCCTTTTCCTTCATCCGCGAGGCAAAGCACCCGCGTCTGCAGGTGATCCTGCCCGTATCGACCGTGCAGATGGAGTATCAGTATCATTTCAAGGCGCCCAAAATGCTGGAAAAGATCGTCTCCCAGGTCAAGGCCTGCGCGGCGCTCTGTGAGGACGTGGAATTTGTGGCGCAGGACGCGAGCCGCGCGGAAAGCGATTTCCTGCGCCGCGCGCTGGAGGCCGCGGTCGGGGCGGGCGCGGGGTACGTCACCCTGACCGACGACGCGGGCATCCTGTTCCCGGATGACTGGCAGGCGCTGACCGCGTCCGCCGCGGGGCTTGGGGCAAAGCTGTTCGTGCAGCCGTCCGATCAGCTGAAAATGGCGGCGGCCTCCGCCGCGGCGGCCCTCAAGGCCGGCGCGGACGGGGTGAAGGTGAGCCTGAAGAATCCGGAATACCTGAGCCCCGCCGTGCTCAGCGACATGCTCCGCCTGCGCGGGGACGATCTGGGCTTCTGCTGCGGGCTGGACGCCACCATCCTGCGCAAAGCCGCGGAGTCTCTTTCCGCCGCCGTGACGGCGCCCGTGCAGATCAGCGAGGACGACGCCGTGCAGCTTTCGTCCGGCGCCACGCTGGACGAAGTCAGCGCCGCCGTGCGCAAGCTCGGGTATGAGCTTGACAGCGCGGACCTGGGCAAGGTATTTGACGAATTCCGCCGTGTGGTGGAAAAAAAGGAATCCATCGGCGCGCGGGAGCTGGACGCGGTCATCGCGGCGGCCGCCATGCAGGTGCCGTCCACCTATCATCTGGAAAGCTACACCGTGGCCTCCGGCAACGTCATCGCCGCGATGGCGCAGGTGACGCTGCTCAAGGACGGGGAGAAAATGCTGGGCATCGGCTCCGGGGACGGCCCCATCGACGCAGCCTTCCGCGCCATCGAGCAGGTGATCGGCCACCATTACGAGCTGGACGAATTCCGCATCCAGGCCATCACCGAAGGGCATGAGGCGCTCGGTTCCTCCGTGATCCGCCTGCGCGACGGCGGGAAGCTGTTCGCGGGCAACGGCATCTCCACCGATATCATCGGTGCCTGCATCCGCGCCTATATCAACGCGCTCAACAAAATCGTATACGAGGAGAAATAAGCATGAAGCCCGTATTTTCCACCAGGTACGTCAATCGGGACAGCTTCCTGACGCTGTGCAATATGGTAGCGGAATATGAAATGGCGGGGTTTGAGCTTTACGACGCCGCGGCAGAAAAGCAGGCTCACGCGGACAGCATCCTGCATCCGGCCAATACCGCCTCGGCGCGCAGGAAACTGACGAACCGGCATATGGAGCTTGCCGCGCTCACCTGCCCGACGGCGCTTTCCGACGGGCTGACCGGCGAGGAAGCGCTGAGCTATGTGCGCACGGCGATCTCGGCCGGAATCGACCGGGTCATATTCACCCCGGGCGACGCAAGTCCCGATCAGATCCTTTCCGTGCTTCCGCCCGCCGTGCGGGAAGCGGAACGCTTTGACGTCACCGTGCTGCTGGAAACCTCCGGCAGCCTGCGGGACACTTCGAAGCTGCCCGCCATCATCAACCAGTTCGCGTCGGGCAGCCTGGCCGCCGCGTGGAATATCCGGGAAACCTATTTCGGCGCCCGCGAAGAGGCGGAGCAGACCATCCTTAGCCTGGGCGATTATATCCGCTACGTGTATCTGGGCGACCGCGGGGAAAACGGGCGGGACTGCCTGCTTGGCAGCGGGGAGCTGCCGGTCAGCGAGTTCACCGACGCGCTGCGCTCCCTCAATTACGACGGCCCGGTCTGCGCGCTGTGGAACGACGAGATCACGGACCCGGATATCGTGCTGACCCATTTTGTGGAAACCCTGCGCCGCTACAGCCGCGCGGACGCTCCGAAGCCCTCCCTGCAGTACAACCGCAGCCGCACCGGCACCTTTCTCTGGCCCAAGTACGACCAGCTGAACATGACCTTTTCCCAGGTGCTGGACGCGATGGCCGAAACCTATCCGGATCAGTACGCCTTCAAATATACCACGCTGGATTATACACGCACCTACGCGCAGTTCCGGCAGGACGTGGATCAGTGCGCCCTGGCGCTGATCTCGCTGGGCGTGAAGCCCGGCGCGAAGGTGGCCATCTGGGCCACCAACGTGCCCCAGTGGTTCCTCACCTTCTGGGCGTCCGTCAAAATCGGGGCTGTGCTGGTCACGGTGAACACGGCCTACAAGATCCATGAGGCGGAATACCTGCTTCGCCAGTCGGATACGCACACCCTGGTCATGATCCGGGATTACAAGGATTCCGATTATAAGGCCATCATCGGGGAGCTCTGTCCGGAG
>CADBNX010000509.1 GCA_902796115.1 uncultured Eubacteriales bacterium | reverse complement strand
TGCGGTACAATGATGATCCATGGGGATATTTACCGGGGACAACGGGGGCATTTGTACAGGTTACACAACTTGCTAAGCAAAACCAAACCCAAAGGCCTGCATCCCGGAAGCTTCCTGTGGTTTTATTTGCCAGATCGGAAAAAAAGTGTATAATGGGAAGGCCGCTTTCGCGGCATTAAGGAAACCTGGGAGGAACTATGCCTACAACTCGTTTTGATAAAGAATCCATTAAGGAATCCATTATCGGAAAACTGCAGCGGTATAACGGAAAAACGCTGGAAAACGCCACACCGCAGCAGGTGTATCACGCGGTCGCGTCCACCGTACGCGATCAGATCATGCAGAAATGGGTGGCCTGGCGCGAGCAGGATGAAAAATATCAGGGAAAAAGACTGTATTACCTGTCCGTCGAATTCCTGACGGGGCGTTCGCTGCACTGCAATATGCTCAATCTCTGCTCCGAACCGGTTTACCGGCAGGCGCTGGAGGAGCTTGGCATCGATATCGGCACCGTGGTGCGGGAGGAACCGGAACCGGGGCTCGGAAACGGGGGCCTCGGAAGGCTCGCAGCCTGTTTTCTGGATTCGCTGGCCTCTCTTTCGCTGCCCGCGATGGGCTGCACCATCCGGTACGAATACGGCCTGTTCCGTCAGAAGCTGATCGGCGGACAGCAGGTGGAGGTGCCGGATAACTGGCTTGAGAACGGCAACGTATGGGAAGTGCCGGTGCCGGAGGACACCTGCGAGGTGCATTTCGGAGGCCGCGTGGAGGAAAGCTGGCAGGACGGAAAAATGAAGTTCATCCTGCGGGATTACCAGACCGTGGAGGCGGTTCCCTATGACATGCCCGTGGCGGGCTACGCGTGCGACACCGTGAATACGCTCAGGATGTGGCGCGCGCGCTCCCCGAAAACGATGGACTTTGTTTCCTTCAACAGCGGGGATTACGTGCGCGCGATGAAGGAACAGGAGCTTGCCGCGGTCATCAGCCAGGTGCTCTATCCGGGGGACAACCATTATGAAGGCAAGGAGCTGCGCCTGAAGCAGCATTATTTCTTCGCCAGCGCGACCCTGCAGCACGCGATCCGGGATTTCAAACGCCGTTTCGGCAATGATTTCCGCCTGCTGCCGGAAAAGATTACCGTGCACATCAACGACACGCATCCGGGCCTCGCGATCCCGGAACTGATGCGCATCCTGATCGACGAGGAAGGACTCGGCTGGGAGGAAGCGGAGAAGATCGTGCGCGGCACGGTGGCCTATACCAACCATACGGTGATGCCGGAAGCACTGGAGCGCTGGCCGGAGAGCATGGTGCAGGGGCTGCTGCCCAGGATCTATATGATCCTGCAGGAAATCAACCGCAGGGAATGCGCGGCGCTTGCGGAGCACTACCGCAACGGCACCGACCCGCGCATTGCGAAAATGGCGGTGACGGCATACGATATGGTGCATATGGCCAATCTGTGCGTGAGCATGAGCTATTCCGTGAACGGGGTCAGCCAGCTGCACGGACAGATCCTGAAGCAGAACACCTTCCGTGATTTTTATGAGCTGGAGCCGGACAAATTCTGCGCCATCACCAACGGCATCACGCACCGCCGCTGGCTGGTGCACAGCAATCCGGAGCTCGCGAAGCTGATCACCGAAACCCTGGGAGAGGGGTGGATCCGGGAACCGGAACGTCTGCGGGAACTGCTGCCCCTGCGGGACGACGCCGCGTTCCGGGAGAAGATCGACGCCATCAAACGGAACAACAAGGTGCGCTTCAATGATTTCCTGCAGCGGCATCAGAAGATGAGCGTGGATACGGAATCCCTGTTCGACGTGCAGGCGAAGCGGCTGCATGAGTACAAACGGCAGCTGCTCAACGCGCTGCATATCATGGTGCTCTATAACCGCATCGTCAGCGACTCCTCCTTTGAAATGACGCCGCGCACCTTTATTTTCGGCGCGAAGGCTTCCCCGGCGTATCAGATGGCCAAGCAGATCATCCGCATGATCATTTCCATCAGCAGGTTGATCGACCGGACCCCGCGCGCGAAGGAAATGCTGCATGTGGTGTTCCTGGAGAATTATGACGTTTCCTCCGCGGAGATCCTGATTCCCGCGACGGATCTGAGCGAACAGCTTTCCACGGCCGGTTATGAGGCAAGCGGCACGGGCAACATGAAATTCATGATGAACGGCGCGGTCACGATGGGCACCATGGACGGCGCGAACGTGGAGATCCACGATCAGGTGGGGATCGACAATATCTATATTTTCGGCATGAGGCCGGATACGGTGCAGAGCATGAAGCAGGAAGGCGGCTATAACCCGATGCACATTTACGAGAGCAATTCGGAACTGCGCCGCTCGCTGACGGAAATGATCGACGGCACGCTGACGCCGGAAAACCCGGCGATGCTGCAGGATATCTACCACAACCTGCTCTTTGACGATCCGTTCTTTGTGCTCAAGGATTTCGGCTCCTATTCGATGGCGCAGCGCCGGGTGGACCGGGACTGGCGCGACCGTGAAAAATGGCTGCGCATGGCGGTGACCAATATCGCCTGCTCCGGCGTATTCTCTTCGGACAGGGCCATACGGGAGTACAACGAAAAAATCTGGCATCTGTAAGGAGGAGCGTATGGAAAACTATCTCCTGCTGCTGGCGGCCGTGATCCTGCTTGCGGTGGATTTTATCATCCGCAAGCGATATCAGGTCATTGCGGGCACGTCGATGGCAGCCGGCTTCTATTACAATATGCTGCTGGGCGCGACTGCGACCGTGATTTTCTTTGCGGCAAACGCCTTCCGGTGGGAAAGCACGCCGTTTTCCCTGCTGATGGCGGCGCTGCAGGCGGGGCTGGCTATCCTGTATACGATCATCGGATTCCGGATCATGCGGGAGAGCGTCGCCCTGTTTACGCTCTTTCTGATGACGGGCGGCATGGTGATCCCGTACCTGTGGGGGCTGGCGTTCCTGAGTGAAACGTTCACCGTGCTGCGGCTGATCGGCCTTGTCGTGATCATCGTGGCCGTGTTCCTGGCGCGCGGCGGAGCCAAACGGGTCAGCCCGACCGTCGCCGTGCTGTGCGTGATCGTCTTTATCCTGAACGGGTTTGTCAGCGTGATCTCAAAAGTGCACCAGGTGTCGGAAAAACCGATCGTCACCTCCATGGGCTTTACGATCCTGGTGAACTTTTTCAAGCTGGTCTTCTCCGGCGCAGCGTACGGAGTGATCAAAGCCGTCCGGAAGGAAAAGGTTAAGGGAGCGCCGCTGAAGAAGACCCTGCCCCTGGTGGTCGCGACGACCGCGGTTTCGGGAACTTCCTATGTGCTGCAGCTCAACGCGGCGGTAAAAGTGAACGCTTCCGTGATGTATCCGATGCTTACCGGCGGCACCATCATTTTCACTTCGCTGATGGCGTGGCTGTGCTACCGTGAAAAACCCTCCCGCCGGGAAGCGCTCGGCATCGCGCTGTGTTTCATCGGAACCCTGATGTTCCTGTGACACGGCAGACACATATGCATGCCGGGGCCCGTATCCCATGAATCCTGTGAACTTCGGGGGATTGTGAACCATGCTTCTGAATCACGAACAAATCGTTCCGCTTGTGCACAATGCGCTCAAAACCGAAACAGACGACCGGGGCAGGCTTCGTTTCCTGCGGTTTGAGCCCGAACAGACCGCCGGTTACGCCCTGGACGGGGAGCAGTTTCCGGTTCGCTGCCGCGCGAGCGCGAATGTGACGCTGGAGTTCATCAGTGACGCCGAATGGTTCGGATTTGAGTATGACGTTCAGGCCGGTTCGTCCCGGTCGTTTTACGGGTTTGATCTGTTTGTGGACGGGATCCTTGAAGATTCGGCCCTGATCGAAGGCTTTGCTTCGTCGGCGATCCTGTTTGATCTGCCCGGGGGCACGCACAGGGTGACCCTGTTTTTCCCCTGGTCGGCCGAGGTGATGCTGAAAAGCATGTCCGTTTCGGATAACGCGTTCATCAGACCCGTACCCGCGAAAACACCGCGGATCCTGACGATCGGCGATTCCATCACCCAGGGATATATCGCGAAACACCCGGGTTTCTGCTGGGTGGGGAAGATGACAAGGGAACTGGACGCCGAGGTGCTGAACCTGGGTGTCGGGGGGTACGGATTCCTGACCAACAGTCTGCAGAAACCGATCGGCTGGAAAGCCGACCTTATCATCCTGTCCTACGGAAGCAACGATTTCAACCGCGAAGCCGATCGGAACAGCTTTGCCGGATGCGTATCGGCGTATATGCGGAAGCTTGCGGAAATGTTTCCCCAAACCCCGATCCTGCAGATCCCTCCGATTGTCCGGTATGATCTGAAACATCTCTGCAGGGAGAAAAGCAGGGGATACACGCTCGGGGACGCGGGCAGGATCATCCGGGATATCGCGGCCTCTTACCCGCAGGTTGAGGTGATGAAAGATATCGGGTATCCGCATGATCCCGATTTTTTCGCGCCGGATTCCGTGCACCCCAATGACCTTGGCTTTCAGTTATACGGGGAAGCCGTGATCCGGGCCGTGAAAGAGAAACTGCGGCTGACCTGAGTACTCCGGCCGCGGTTCGGATGCGCTTGACAATCTGATCCCGGTCGTTTATAATGCCTGCAAGGCGTTGATGGGATCAAGTACGTCTGCCCGCACGCTTGCAGAGAGTTTCCGGCGGGTGCGAGGAAACAGCGAAGGCAGACGGAATTACCTCCCGGAGCCCGGAACCGAAAGCGTTCTGCCGTGTAGGCTTCCGCCGGTGCGCCGGATACAGCGCTGAGAGATGGCATGCGGTGCATGCCGAACGGAAGTGGTACCGCGGCAGTCCCGCCTTCCCGCAAGGGAAGGGGGCTGTTTTTTTAAGGAGGACGAGTGTATGACCCCGGAACAAATCAGTTTTGCGGCCCGTTTTGACGGGATCTCCGGTTCTGCCATCCGTGAGATATTCAAGCTTCTTGCCGTGCCGGGCATGATTTCCTTCGCGGGCGGCAATCCGAACCCGAAGGCGCTGCCCGGGGAAGAGCTGGCACCGATCGCGGACAGGCTGCTGCGGGAAAAAGGCAGCGTGCTGCTGCAGTACGGCGCGACGGAAGGCTATCTGCCGCTGCGGGAAAGCCTGCCGGCCTATATCGAGGACAGCTTCGGCGTGAAGGCGGCGCCGGATGAGATACTGCCGGTAACGGGATCCACCCAGGCCATGGACCTGATGTGCAAGGCCCTGATCAATCCCGGGGACGGCATCATCATCGAGGATCCGACGTTCCTCGGCAACATGCAGTGCATGAAGCTGTATCAGGCAAGGCTGATCCCGGTGCCGAGCGACGACGACGGCATCGACGTCGACGCGCTGGAGAAAGCCGTCATCAAAGAAAAACCGAAGATGATCTACGTGATCCCCACCTTCCAGAACCCGACCGGCCGGACGCTGAGCCTGGAGCGGAGAAAGCGCATCGCGCAGATCGCGGAGAAATACGGCGTGGCGGTCGCGGAGGACGACCCGTACCGCGACCTGCGCTACAGCGGGGAAGCGCTTCCCTCCATCAAGAGCTTTGACAGGGCGGGCATGGTGGCGCTGATGGGCAGCTTTTCCAAGGTGATTTCGCCCGGCCTGCGCGTGGGCTTCCTGTGCGCGGACAAAACGATCCTGCGCAAATGCGTGATCGGGAAGCAGTCTTCGGATGTGCACACGGCGCTGCTGAACCAGGCGCTGGTGGATACCTACCTGCGGGAGGGCAGACTGAAGCCGCATGTGAAGGAAATCTGCGCCATGTACGCGCGGCAGCTCACGGCGATGAAGAAGGGGCTTTCTTCCTGCCGCGGCATCGTGCACCTGACCGATCCCGAGGGCGGACTGTTCATTTTCGCGGAGATGGAGAAGGGCTTTAACACCGTGGACATGCTGAAAAAGGCAGTCGATCGCGGCGTGGCTTATGTGCCCGGCACCTATTTCTACGCGGAAGGAGGGCATGAGAACACCCTGCGGCTGAACTTCTCCATGTCCTCGATCGACGAAATCGAACGGGGCTGCGAATTGCTGAACCAGGTATTCGGAGGATGATGAAAAATGAGGAACGTACTGGATATTCTGCAGGAACGCGGGTTCCTGGCGCAGATCACCTTTGAGGACGATCTTTACAAACAGCTGGAAAAAGAGCCGACCACGTTTTACGTGGGCTTTGACCCGACGGCGGACAGCCTGCATTTCGGGCATTTCATCCCGATCATCGCCATGACGCATATGCAGCGCGCGGGCCATATCCCGATCGCCCTGGTGGGCGGCGGCACAGCCATGATCGGCGATCCGTCCGGGAAAACGGATATGCGGAAGATGATGACCGCGGAAACCATCGCGCACAATGTGGAATGCATCAAAAAACAGATGGAGCGCTTCATCGAATTCGGCGAGAACAAGGCGCGCATCGTGAACAACGCGGACTGGCTGCTGAAGCTCAATTACGTGGATTTCATCCGGGATATCGGCGCGCTGTTCTCCGTGAACCGCATGCTGACGGCCGAGTGCTACAGGCAGCGTCTGGAGCGCGGACTGACCTTCCTCGAGTTCAACTACATGCTGATGCAGAGCTATGATTTCCTGCAGCTGTTCCAGCGCTTCGGCTGCCGGCTGCAGATGGGCGGGGACGACCAGTGGAGCAATATGCTCTCCGGCGCGGACCTGATCCGCCGCAAGGAGCATGAGGACGCGTTCGCCTGCACCTTCAAGCTGCTGATGAACCACGAGGGCAAAAAAATGGGCAAGACGGAGCGCGGCGCGCTGTGGCTGGACGCGGAAAAGTGCTCGCCCTACGAATTCTATCAGTACTGGCGCAATATCGCGGATCAGGATGTGGAGAAATGCCTGAGCCTGCTCACCTTCCTGCCGATGGAGGAAGTGAAGCGCCTGAGCCGTCTGGAGGGAAGCGGCATCAACGAGGCGAAGAAAGTGCTTGCCTTCGAATGCACGAAGCTGGTGCACGGCGAGGAAGAAGCCAACAAGGCGCAGCTGGCCGCCGCGGCCCTGTTCGGCGGCGGCGCTTCCGCGGAAGTGCCCACCTTCGCCGTGAGCCGGGAGGAACTGGAGGCGGACAGCCGCCTGACGACGCTGCTGAACCTGTGCGGTCTGTGCCAGAGCAAGGGCGACGCGCGCAAGCAGATCCAGCAGGGCGCGGTTGCCGTCGGGGACAGCAAGGTTTCTTCCATCGACGAGACCGTCAGCGCGGAACAGCTTTCCGGCGACGGCATCCTGCTTCGCCGCGGCAAGAAGAACTACTGCCGTGTGATCCTGAAAGTATGACGGAATATGTGACGGTCCGCGCCCCCGGAGAGGGCGAGATCATCATCAATAAAAGCCGGTTTATCTGCGCGGCCTGGCCCTGTGCCACGGAGGAGGAAGCGCTTGGGATCCTGCGGTCCGAAAAAGAGCGGACCCGCGACGCCTCGCATCACTGCTGGGCGTATATCCTGGGCGCCAATATGGGCCAGATGCGCTATTCGGATGACGGGGAGCCCGGCGGCACGGCCGGGCTCCCCATCATCGAAACCATGAAAGCACGGCAGGTGACAAACTGCCTGGTGATCATCACACGGTACTTCGGCGGCATCCTGCTGGGTGCCGGCGGGCTGACGCGCGCCTACCGGCAGAGCTGCAAAACCGCGCTCGACGCGGCCGGAATCGTGCGTATGATCCCCTCCCTGGTGCTTTGCTGCACGGTATCCTACGCGCTGGCCGACCGGGTGCGCCAGTGCCTTGCCGCGCTGCCGGTGCGGGTGCTGGATACGCAGTGGGGAGAAAACGTGCGCCTGATGTACGCTGTGCGCCTTTCCGACGACGCCGGGGCAAAGGAAAAACTGACGCAGCTGTGCGGGGGGAAAGCCGTATTTGAAAAAATCCGGGAAGAAATGACCGCGTGGGAGGAAACGGGGCAATGAACGCGGATGCGTATGAGATCCTGGCGCTGTTCATGCGCTATGTGTTCGTCGTCCTCGGCGGCCTGATCCTGCTGCGCGCATTTCACTGGCTCCGGAAGGACCAGCGCATGTACCGGAAGGAGCTGCGCCGGCTGCCGGACGCGGGTTACGTCGGGGAAATGGTGGATCTGGATACGGGGCAGGTGTGGCCGATCCCGCGGGAGGGTACGCTCGGGTCTTCGCCCCTTTCCGATATACGGCTGTTCAACCGCGGGATCGCGCGAAGGCACCTGGATTTTCTTTTTGTGGACGGAAAAGGCCTTTGCCTGACGCCCCGCCGGCGCAAAAAGGTGACGCTGGACGGAACGCGCATCTCACGGCACGCGTACGCGCTGCACGGATCGATCCTGCAGGCGGAGCGGGCGAACCTGGGGATACGGCTGTTTGAAGGACTGAATACGCCGGACAGTCCTCCCGTGAGGGATGTGGAGGAGATGGAGGAGATCCCGGCGGATCCGTTCGGCGCCTTTTCACCGGTGGAAGCGCCGGAAGAGGACGATGAGGAATCCGGAGAATCGGAGTAAAGGAGAGCAACGATGCGGCACAGGGCGGCAAAGCCCGGCAGAAAAATGATCAGCGCCGTGATGCTGTTTTATTTCATGGCGTTTGCCATGCTGTTTCTGAAGGACGGGGATATCCGCAGCGCGCTGCTCGCGGTGCTGGTTCCCGTCCTGATCGTGATCGGCGTGAACGGCATTCCGCGGCTGTTCCCGGCGGACCGGCTGCTGCTGTCGCTGACCAATTTTCTATGCGCACTGGGCGTGCTGGTACTCTACCGCCTGTCGCCCGAACGCGGCCTGAGCCAGGCGCTCAATTATCTGGTGGGTGTCGCGGGCATGATTTTCTGCACGGTATTCGTGCGCTACGGGCGCGCCTGGCGCTTTTACTGCGCGCTGATGATCCTGGGGGGGATCGGTTTTCTGGCACTCCCGCTGCTTTTCGGCTCGGAAATCAACGGCGCGAAAAACTGGGTTTCCTTCGGACCGGTCGCTTTTCAGCCCAGCGAAATGGTGAAGCTGGCGCTGCTGTGCGTGATCGCCTTCCTGCTTTCCCGCAGAAAACTGGTGCTCGCGGGCGCGTTCGCGGCGATCTGCCTGGGCATGCTGATGCTGCAGAAGGATCTGGGGACCGCGCTGCTGTATTACGGCGTGACACTGATCCTGATGTATCTTTCCACCTCTTCCGTGCCGCTGGCCGCGATCGGGCTCGCGGGCGGCGCCGGCGCCGCGGTGTACGGATACCACGCGTTTGCCCATGTGCGCAGGCGGGTGGCGATCTGGCTCGATCCGTGGGCGGATCCTTCCGGCGCGGGGTACCAGATCGTGCAGGGCCTGATCGCCATGGTGAACGGCGGCGCGTGGGGCGTGGGCCTGGGCCTGGGGAACGCGCAGGTGATTCCGGCTTATTACAACGATTTCATTTTTTCGGTGATCCTGCACGAGTTCGGGTGCGTTTTCGGCCTGATCGTGCTGGGCATGTACCTGGCGATCGTACTGCGCGGGTTTGCGATCGCGGGAAGATCGCGCGGCGTGTTCGACGCCCTGCTCGCGACGGGGTGCGCGTGTCTGATCGGCCTGCAGACCTTTGTGATCGTGGCGGGCAATATCAAGCTGATCCCGCTGACCGGGGTGACGCTGCCCTTCATCAGCTACGGCGGCACCTCGATGGTATCTTCCCTGTGCGTGATCGGGCTGCTGCAGGGCGTGGCGGCGAAGGCCGCGGCCGGCGTGCGCGAGGACAAGGCGCTGGCGGGATGGACGGAGGGATAAGATGAAGGCGATCCGAAGAAATCTCCGACGGCTGATCCCGCTGATGTGCGTGCTGTTTGCATCTCTCGCGGTGTACGGGCTGTATACGCTGACGGCATACGGATCCCGGTGGTTTTCCTATTCCTCCAACAGCTACGTGCGCGCGCAGAAAAAGAACGTGCAGCCCGGCAATATCTATGACCGGCGGGGCACCCTGATCGCGGGCTGGGCGGACGGAGAGCGGGTTTACCAGCAGGACGAGACGGCGCGCCGGGCGATGGTGCATCTGCTGGGGGATTCGGAAGGCAATGTGGCCAACGGTGTGGAAAGCTTCATGTCGTACTACCTGTACGGGTTTGATCAGTCCTTCCCGGATCGGGTGAGGCAGTACTTCGGCGGGGAGACGCGCGTGGGGGACAGCGTGCAGCTGACCTGCGACGCGGCACTTTCGCGCTATATCGCGTCCGTGTATCCGGAAGGCGTCAACGGGGCGGTATGCGTGACCAACTGGAAAACCGGCGAAGTGCTCGCGGAGATGTCCTTCCCGAATTTTGACCCGATGCGGTCCGTGGATGAGGTGAAGAAAAACCGGAACAAGCCGTTTTTCAACCGCGCCGTACAGGGCCTGTACGCGCCGGGCTCCACGTTTAAGATCGTCACCGCGGCGAGCGCGCTGGAAAACCTGGCGGATCCGGGCGTCACCTTCACCTGCAGCGGCATCCTGGAGATCGGCGGCAGCATCATCACGGACGCGGGCACCGATCTTGCGCGGAATTCCATCGTCAGGCACGGTGAAATGAATCTGCGCTCCGCTTTCCTGAAATCCTGCAACAATACGTTTGCCCAGATCGCGGCGGTGCTGGGAGACAGCCAGATGAAAAAAACCGCGCAGTCCTTCGGCTTTGACGTGAATTTCCTGTTCCGGGATCTGGTGGTGGAAAATTCCTCCTATCCCGCGCATAACCGGACGGAGCGGGAAATCGCGATGACCGGGATCGGCCAGAGCGCGCTGCAGGTGACGCCGATGCATATGTGCCTGATCGCATCTGCGATCGCCAACGGCGGGGTCATGATGGAGCCGCGTCTCCTTGCCCGCGCCATCGGCGCGGACGGAAAAGAAAAAGCGAACCTGAAGCCGGAAGTTTTCCGCAGGGCGCTGCCGGAAGAGCGGGCGGCGCAGATCAGGGAATACATGCGCGCCGTGGTAACGGACGGCACGGGAACCCGCGCGGCGGTTTCCGGCCACCGGGTGTGCGGAAAAACCGGCTCCGCGGAAATCGACGGGCAGGAGAACACCAACGCGTGGTTCGTCGGTTTCCTGGATGAGGAAGCGCACCCCTACTGCCTGTCGGTCATCTGCGAAAACGCGGGCGGCGGCGGAAGCGTGGCGGCGCCCGTCGCGGGCAGGATCTTTGCCTGGCTGCTGCAGAACGAAAACAACTGAAACCGTGAAAGGAAAACGATGCTTTGATTAACGATACCGATCCCTACAGCGAATATCTTTCCGCGCTCCGGCAGGGACAGAAATACTACCGGACCTGCGTGGCGAAGGGCACCTATCCCTATCCGCGCGTGCTGAGCGAAATGACGGGCGAAAACTCTGCTTCCGGACAGATCAAACTCGGCACGCTCGAGATCCCCATGGAGCGCATCGTGGGCACGCTGGCGGAGGGCAGAAAAGCCGCGTTTGCGGGCAATTTTATGCCGCTCCTGCCCGTGAACAGCGAATTTGCGAGCAAATGGATCAGCCTGTGCAGCGCCCACCTGAGCCCGAAGGGCATCGTGGAGCCGATCACCTGCATCGAGTACATGGGCTGCTTCTATGTGCAGGAAGGACACAAGCGCGTGAGCGTACTGCGCTATTTCGGCGCGCCGACGGTGCGGGCCAGGGTTTACCGGCTGCTGCCGCGCTGGAGTGAGGAGCCGGAGGTGCGCGCGTACGCGGAATTCCTGCAGTTTTTCCGTCTGACGCGGATGTATCAGGTGTTATATACGAAGCCGGGCCGCTATCAGCGGCTGCTCAAAGCCCTCGGCGCTTCGGAGGATCAGATTTGGACGGATGAGCAGCGTTCCGTGTTCCTCGCGTTTTTCTGGAAGATGCAGGCCCTGTGCCGGGATGAAATCACCCAGTGGGCGCCCGCCACGTTCAGCGATCTCCTGCTGGTGTATCTGGAAGCGTATCCGTACGGGGAAGCGGAGCAGGACCGGGACGAGCTGCACAGACGCCTGACGGCG
Source organism: uncultured Eubacteriales bacterium (assembly GCA_902796115.1). Taxonomy (GTDB): domain Bacteria; phylum Bacillota; class Clostridia; order Christensenellales; family Aristaeellaceae; genus RUG756. The sequence continues at coordinate 4,025 of CADBNX010000509.1, read as the reverse complement.
CTTTTGCCTGACGCGCGCATGCTGGCGGAGCGGGAAGCGCCGGAGGTGTCCACGGAACCGCAGATCCAGGAAAAGAGCATCCTGGGCCACTGGCTGGAGGAACTGACGCACAGCATGCTGAAAATTGCCTTCATTTACGCCTCGGACCCTGTGAGAAGCATCTGGAGCCGGAGCCACGACCTGGGCAGGGAATACCTGGAATCGGCGCTGTCGGACCGGGTGAGCATCCGCACCTACCGCGCGGGCACGGATGCCGACGAGGCGTTCGCGCAGGCCGTGGGGGACGGCGCGCAGATGATTTTCGCGACCGCGCCGACACTGCTGGGCGCGGCACGGCGCGCGGCGGCCGCGCATCCGCAGGTCAGGGTGCTGGTGTGTTCGCTGTCTGTGCCCTATACCGGGATCCGCACCTATTACAGCCGCATTCACGAGGCGAAATTCATCATCGGCGCGCTGGCGGGCAGTGTATGGCGCGGCGGGGATATCAGCTATGTGGCGCGTTATCCGATCCTGGGTGTGCCGGCCGCGGTGAACGCGTTTGCCCTGGGGCTGCGGATGACGGCGCCGGATGCCCGCGTGCGGCTCGTCTGGTCCAGTGTGGAGGGCGAGGTACAGGCCCTGCTGAATGACCGGAACGTGCGCATCATCTCGGGGTACGAGACTTCAGCTGTGGAGAATCCGGACGATTTTTCGGGCTGGAGCACGGTGATCCTGCAAAACGACGGACGATTCCTGCCCCTGGCTTCCGCGTGCTGGAACTGGGGAAAAATGTATGAGCAGCTGGTCCTGAGCGTGACCGACGGCGGGTGGGATGCCGCGAACAGAAGCGCGGGGAACGCGTTCGGCTACTGGTGGGGCATGGACAGCGGCGTGATCGACGTGCAGCTTTCGGAGCAGCTTCCGCCGGGCACGGCGCAGCTCGGGCGGATCCTGAAACAGGGACTGAGCAGCGGGGAAACGGATCCCTTCGCGGCGGTCCTGCGCGATCAGCGAGGAAATGTGCGCGCTCCGAAGGGAGAATGCTTTGAGCCGGAGGAACTGATGCGGATGGACTGGCTGCTGGAAAACGTGGACGGGCGGATCCCCGCCGTGTCGGAGCTGATGAGCGTTTCGCGCGAAACGGCGCGCCTGCTCACCCTGCATCCGGAGGAAGGAGCGGCGGAGGAATGAAACTGCTTCTGATATCCGACGCCGAATGCAAGGCGCTGTGGGATTATTTTCAGCCGGAGCGGCTGAACGGGATCAGCGCCATTATATCCTGCGGCGATCTGAAACGGGAATACCTGGAATTCCTGGTGACGCTGGGAAAACTGCCGCTGTTTTATGTACCGGGCAACCATGACGAGCGGTACACGGTTGATCCGCCGGGCGGCTGCGACTGTCTGGACGATACGCTGACCGTATTCGAAGGAGTGCGTATGATCGGCTTCGGCGGATGCAAGTGGTACGGCGGCGGCACCTATCAGTACACGGAAAAGGAAATGCGCAAACGCGTGCGGAAAGCACACCGGGCCATCAAAAAGGCCGGCGGCGTCGATATCGTGGTGACGCACGCCGCGATGCAGGGGTATGGGGACGCGCCGGACGCGGCCCATCAGGGCTTTGCGTGCTTCCGGGAACTGGTGGACGAGTGGAAGCCGAAATTCTTTGTGCACGGACATATGCACGGCACGTACGCGAATATACCGCGCCGGCTCCGGTACGGGGAAACGGAAGTAGTGAACGCTTTTGAGCGTTATGTGATCGAGACCTGAACGGGATTTTTCTCACGAAAAGGAGATTGTGCATGTACAGGGAACATCTGTTCCGAAAGGGAGAGGGAGGCTATTCCGGGTACCGGATCCCGTCGGTCGTCGCGACGGGCGGAAACCGCCTGCTGGTGTTCGCGGAGGCAAGAAGGGACGGTCTGGCGGACTGGGGCAGGATCGACATCGTCTGCCGCGGGGGCAGCGCGGACGGAGGCTTCGCGCCGCAGAAAACCATCGCGGGGCAGGAAGATACCACGATCAGCAATCCGACGCCGGTGATGGACGCGGATACGGGCATCCTGTGGCTGATGCTCAACAGCGGCCCCGCTTCCGTGCACGAGGCGCAGGTGCTGGAGCGCGGCCCCGGACGGACCGCGCTGTGCATGCGCAGCGCGGACCTTGGGGAAACCTGGAGCGAAATCCGGGATATCGGCGATTCGGTGCGGCCCGGGAACTGGTCCTGGTACGCGATGGGGCCCTGCCATGCCGTTCAGCTGCGCAGCGGACGGCTGCTGGTGCCGGCGAACCATGCGGTGTGGAAAAAGGACGGCCCGGGTTCCGGAACGTATATCTCCCACGTGCTCTTTTCGGATGATCACGGCACTTCCTGGCGCCTCGGCGGGGAAATCGGGGAATACACCAATGAGTGTTCCGCGGCGCAGCTTCCGGACGGAAGATTGTACATGAACATGCGCAGCTTCCTGAAACGGGGGTACAGGGCCGTTTCCGTGTCTTCGGATGAAGGAATCACGTGGACAGAGCCGGAGCTGGATCCGCAATTGCCGGACCCGTGCTGCCAGGCATCCGTGATCTGCGTGGGGGATACCCTGTATTTCAGCAACGCGGCGGACAGCGCGCGGCGCGTCAGAATGACCGTCCGCAAAAGTACGGACGGCGGATACACCTGGAGCGGCGGAACCGTGATCCACGAAGGCCCCTCCGCGTACAGCGATCTCGCGTGCCTTCCGGACGGACGGATCGCCTGCGTATACGAGGGCGGGGAAGAAGACCCCTATGAAGGGATCTGTCTGGCCGTGCTGGATCCGGAAGAAATCAGATGACAAACGGAATGGAGGAACAAAAATGGAGGACAAGCCGTTTTACACATCGGACTGGCATATTCACTCGGTCGCGAGCTACGACGCGCATCTGCATGTGGCGGATCTGGTTGCCCAGGCCGAGAAACAGGGACTGACGGATTGGGGACTGACCGACCATGTGAACGTGCCCAGCTGGATCCACTTCCTTCTGGCGTCGCGGGAACTGGTGAAGCAGTACGCGCGGCCCGGATTCCATTTCGGCGTGGAGCTTACGACCATCTCCGGATATCTGGAGGCGTATGACCGCAGGCACGGCACAAAAGAAGGCTATGAAAAACCCGGCATCCCGGGACCGGAGCCGGTCGCGTTTCCGCTGGATGCCGGAGAACTGGATGAGGCCGGCGTGGAGTATGTGATCGGGGCGGCGCACTGGATATTGAACGGGCCGCGTACGCAGGAGATCATCGTTGCCGACATGCACCGCCAGAACCTGTTCTGCGCGTGTTCCCCGCTGGTGGACATCGTAGGCCATCCCTACTGTTTTTTCGGAACTTATGAGGACAGGAACGGACAGCAGGTGCCGTTTGAGGATTTTTCCATCATTCCGCAGTCGATGCACCGGGAACTGTGGGCGGCGATCCTGGAGAACGGAAAAGCAATGGAAGCGAATCTCGGCTTCTTCTACGGAAACCACCCGGAGGCGTTCCGCCGGGCTTACGCGGAGTTCCTGCGCGGCGCTTTTGAAGCCGGCGTACCGATCACCATCGGAACGGACTGCCACGGACCGCAGTATGAGGACCGGAACGGCCTGTGCCGCGAATATCTCGGGGCGGTGGGCTTCAGAACGGAAGACTTCTCCATGCCGCGCTTCCGAAAACCGCGGACCGAATAAAACACGGGACTGCTGCACAGCTCTTCGGGCGATACGCAGTATGCGTATCGCCCGAATTTTCGGATCCGGCTGAGAATCAGGCTTTCATTTGTCGGAATACAGCGACTCTGACGCCGGCCACGCTTTGTACGGATGGTTCAGTTTCCGGCGGAAGGCGACGCCTGTTTCTTTTCATAATCCTCAAGGGCGGATTTGATTGCCTGTTCCGCCAGTACGGAGCAGTGCATTTTATAGTCCGGAAGGCCGTCGAGCGCCTCTGCGACCGCTTTATTGGTCAGCTTCATGGCTTCGCTCACCGGCTGCCCCTTGATCATTTCCGTGGCCATGGAGCTGGAAGCGATGGCG
>CADBNX010000508.1 GCA_902796115.1 uncultured Eubacteriales bacterium | reverse complement strand
GCCGTCGAGCAGAAGGCCCCGGTTGAATTTGAGACGCGCCAGCTGATTGCGGGTGAGCCGCATACGAAGCGAGAAGATGCTGCCGGCGCTTTTTCCGTCATCCCCTTTGGATACGGTATAATCCAGTTTTCGGGTCATTGAACAATCCTTGCCGTACACAGAAAACGGAACAGCCGGATCGCTCCGGCTGTTCCGTTTGATGAAAGTTTAGTAATTTTCCTGGAGTTCGATGTTCGTATAGCGCTTGAGTCCGGTGCCGGCGGGGATCAGTTTGCCGATGATGACGTTCTCCTTCAGGCCGAGCAGCGGGTCCACTTTGCCTTTGATCGCGGCTTCGGTCAGCACGCGGGTGGTCTCCTGGAAGGAAGCGGCGGACAGGAAGCTTTCGGTGGCGAGAGCGGCCTTGGTGATGCCCAGCAGGATACGCTTGGCTTCCGCGGGTCTTCCGCCTTCCATGATGACGCGCTCGTTCTCGCTTTCGAAGTTGAAGATATCCACCAGGGAACCGGGCAGGAGCGAGGTGTCGCCGCTGTCTTCCACGCGGATCTTCTGCAGCATCTGGCGCACGATGATCTCGATATGCTTATCGGCGATTTTCACGCCCTGGGAATGGTACACCGAGAGCACTTCCTTGAGCAGGTATTCCTGCACGGCCTTGACGCCGAGGATCCGGAGCAGGTCATGCGGGTTGATGGAGCCTTCGATCAGCTCGTCTCCCGCCGTGACGCTCTGGCCTTCTTCCACCTTGACGCGGGCGCCGTAATTGATCTGATAGCTCTTCTTTTCGTTCGGATCCTCATCGCTGGTGATCACGATTTCACGCTTGCGCTTGCTTTCCACGATGGAAACGGTGCCGGTGATTTCGGCCAGTACCGCGTCGTGCTTCGGCTTGCGCGCTTCAAACAGTTCCTCCACGCGGGGAAGACCCTGGGTGATGTCTTCCGCGCTGGCGACGCCGCCGGTGTGGAAGGTACGCATGGTCAGCTGCGTGCCGGGTTCGCCGATGGCCTGCGCCGCGATGATGCCGATGGCCTCGCCGATATCCACCAGGCCGCCGTGGGCCAGGTTCATGCCGTAGCAGTACGCGCATACGCCGGATTTGGTACGGCAGGTGAGCGGGCTGCGGACGAGGGCTTTGGTGATGCCGGCCTTCCGGACGGCCTGCGCTTTGTCGTAATCGATCATCTCATTGATGTGCACCAGCAGTTCGCCGGTGATGGGATGATAGATGTCCTCCGCGGCGAAGCGTCCGCGGATGCGGTCGTCGATCTGCTCGATTTCGCCGATCGGCTCCACCACGATGCCGCGCACTTTCTCGCCGCGCTCCGCGAAGCAGTCGCGCTCACGGATGATGACCTCCTGCGCGACGTCCACCAGACGGCGCGTCAGGTAACCGGAGTCCGCCGTACGAAGCGCCGTATCGGCCAGGGATTTGCGGCTGCCGTGCGAGGACATGAAGAACTCGAGCACGTTCAGGCCCTGCCGGAAATTGGCGCGGATGGGCAGCTCCAGCGTTTTGCCGCTCGGGGACGCCATCAGGCCGCGCATGCCGGCCAGCTGGGCTACCTGGCCCGCGCTTCCGCGGGCGCCTGAACCGGTCATCATGCTGATGGGGTTGTTCGGAGGCAGCACTTCCATGACGCGGTCCTTCAGGCGGGCAGTCGTATCGTTCCACAGGTTGATCACGCTGGTATAGCGTTCCTGCTCCGTCATAAGGCCGCGGCGGTACTGCTTGTTGATCAGGGCTACCTGGCGGTCCGTCTCTTCCAGCATCGTCTTGCGGTCTTCCGGCACGATGATATCCGATACGGAAACCGTGATCGCGCCGATGGTGGAATACTTGTACCCCAGGTGCTTCATATCATCCAGCACCTTGGCGGTCTCGGTCGAGCCGTGCACGCGGAAGCAGCGCTCCACGATGTTGCCCAGGTCTTTCTTGATGACCCTGTGGTCGATTTCGAGCAGGAACTGGTCGTCCAGCGTTTCACGGGGCTGGAAGCCGAGGTCCTGCGGAATGATGTCGTTGAAGATCAGGCGGCCGAGTGTGGTGTCGATGATGCGGCGGTGCTCCTCACCCTCAAAGGTGCGCGTGATGCGTACCCGGATGGGGGCCTGCAGCTCGATCTGTCCGCACTGATAGGCCATCTGCGCTTCGTTGGGGGATTCGAACACCCGTCCGGCGCCGCGCGCGTCGTCCCGCTGCAGTGTCAGGTAGTGGCATCCGATAACCATGTCCTGCGTGGGGGAGATGACGGGCATGCCGTCCTGCGGCTTCAGGATATTGTTCGCGGCCAGCATCAGGAAACGGGCTTCCGCCTGGGCTTCCATGCTCAGCGGCACGTGAACGGCCATCTGGTCGCCGTCAAAGTCGGCGTTGTAGGCGGTGCAGGCGAGGGGATGGAGCTTGATGGCCTTGCCTTCCACCAGTACGGGTTCGAAAGCCTGAATGCCCAGCCTGTGCAGGGTGGGGGCGCGGTTCAGCAGCACCGGGTGCTCCTTGATGACGCCTTCCAGGATATCCCATACTTCGGGCTTGAGCCGCTCCACCATGCGCTTGGCGGATTTGACGTTGTGCGCGATTTTATTGGATACGAGCCTCTCCATGACGAAGGGCTTGAACAGCTCCAGCGCCATATCCTTGGGCAGGCCGCACTGATAGAGCTTCAGTTCCGGACCGACCACGATGACGCTTCGGCCGGAATAGTCCACGCGCTTGCCCAGCAGGTTCTGGCGGAAACGGCCCTGCTTGCCGCGCAGGAGATCGGAAAGGCTCTTGAGCGGACGGTTGCCGGGGCCGGTCACGGCGCGGCCGCGGCGGCCGTTGTCGATCAGCGCGTCCACCGCTTCCTGCAGCATGCGCTTTTCATTGCGCACGATGATATCCGGCGTGCCCAGTTCCAGCATCCGCTTGAGACGGTTGTTGCGGTTGATGACGCGGCGGTAGAGGTCGTTCAGGTCGGAGGT
>CADBNX010000507.1 GCA_902796115.1 uncultured Eubacteriales bacterium | reverse complement strand
CGGCAAGTGCATCCTGTGTTCTTCCATCACGCTGACGAAGTTCCCTGATTCTTTCACCCAATCTGATCATGTTCCCACTCCTTCAATGTTCATTCACCGGTGTGATTTTATTGTAATGATGGATATTTCAAAAATCAATAATCAATCCGTTGTTATACAGTCAATCATTTGTTCATCACCGAGGATTTTACCGACCGGCTAAAACATGATTAGCAAGCATAACCTGTGTGTTGAATCGTATTCATGCCCCTCATGAGCCTGCATGATCATCAAAGCTTGATTCCATATCCGAAATCCGCTATAATTCGATTGTGATGACATCCCGGAAGGGTTTTTCATCGCACACACAAAGTATTTCCTGCTCGCTTGTAATGAGAAAGCCAACTTCCTGTTTCAGACGGGAAAAAGGAGCAAAACGGCATGAAAACCTTTTCTTTCCGATACGGGGACGGCACGGTAACCGCCGATCTGGATGAAACCAATATTCTGGGCGTACTTCACGGAAAAACGATCCCTCCGATTGAAGATATACCCGCTGTGCTTTCAGAAGCGCTTGACCATCCTGTCGACTGTGTGCCGCTGTCGGAATTTGTACGTCCCGGAAACAGCATATGCCTCATTATCAGCGATATGAGCCGCTACTGGATGCGGCAGGACAAAGTGATTCCCCCGCTTGTGAACTATCTTTTATCCAACTGCGGTTCGAAACCGGAAAACATCACGATTCTGGTCGCAAACGGCACGCATCCCGGCGGCGATGAAAATACCCTGCGCACCTTGGTGACAGACAAAGTATACGATACCGTGAAGGTAATCAATCACGACTGTACGGCCGATGATCTGGTGTATCTTGGCACGACCTCCTTTGGTACTCCGGTACGCATCAATCCGGCTGCGGCGCATGCCGACAGGGTGATTTGTCTCGGCGCCTGCGTTCACCATGTGATGGCAGGTTTCGGCGGAGGACGCAAAAGCATCCTGCCCGGCGTCAGCGGATCGGATACCATCCGGCACAATCACGCTTTCTCACTGGATCCCCGTGTATTCCGCAGCAATCCCCGTATCGGAAACGGCAGACTGGAGGATAATCCGCTGCACCTGGATATGTGCGAAGCTGCCGGGATGCTGAAGAATCTTTTCATGGTGAACCTTGTGATGAACGCCGATATGAAACTGGCATATATTTATGCCGGCCACTACATGAAAAGCTGGCTTCGGGCATGCGAAACGGCGGATGCCGTTTACCGGGTGCCCGTTCCCTGCAAAGCGGATGCCGTTATCGCAAGCTGCGGCGGATACCCCAAGGATATGTCCCTGTATCAGGGCACCAAATCCATCGATAATGTGGAAAGTGCCCTCAGGGAAGGCGGCACGCTGATCCTGATCATCGAAGCACGGGAAGGCGGCGGTCCCGCGGAGTACTTCGACTGGATCAAAAACCTGCAGGACGGCACCATGGAGGATAGGCTGCGCAGTCATTTCACGGTTCCCGGCTACATCTTTTTCCTGAACTGCGAGCAGGCGCAGCGATACCGGATTTTCATGCTTACGTCGATCCCGTCCGAAACGCTTGCGCCGATGGGGATTCGGGCGTTCGGCAATATGGATGATCTGCTCAAAGCCGCGGATCTGCGGAACAAAACCCTGTATGTGGTCGGGAACGCAAGCACCGTGATTCCCGTTGTGCGGCAGGAGGAAACCGAATGAGGCAGTATATCGCAAAACGATTTCAGAATGTACAGGCAGGCCTTTCCCTGGATACCGAAGCCCTGCGCCGCTATGACGATATCATTGATCTGAGTATCGGCGATACCGATTTCACTACGGACAGGCGCATTATTGACGCCGCATACAGGGACGCGTGTGCGGGCTATACCCATTACGGCGATCCCAAAGGGGATCCGCAGCTGATCGAAGCCATATGTGCCGCCTGGCAGGAAGACTTCGGTGAACCGGTCTCCCCCGCCGAGGTTCTGATCACTGCTTCCAGCTGCATGGGCATGACCCAGGTCCTGCTGGGTCTGCTGAACCCTGGGGACGAGGTGATCGTTTTCGGTCCTTATTTTGCCGTATACCGGCAGCAGATCGAAATGGCGGGCGGTGCGTGCCGGGAAGTTGAAACCATCGCGCAGAACAGTTTCCTGCCGGGAGAGGAAGACCTGCGCCGCACCATCACCCCTCGCACCCGCGCGCTGATCCTCAATACGCCCTGCAATCCCACAGGCGCGGCCTGGGACAGAAAAACACTTGAGATGATTGCCCGTATCGCGCGTGAGTATGATCTTCTGGTCATTGCGGATGAAATTTATACCCGTTACCTGTATGACGGTGAATTCATTCCGCTGCGCACACTGCCGGGAATGCGGGAGCGTACGGTCACGCTCAACAGCTTCAGCAAAAACTTTATGATGACAGGCTGGCGGGTGGGATGCATCATCGCGCATCCGGAGCTTATCCGCGTGTTTCAGTACGTGAACAACGGCATGACCTATACCGCGCCTTCCGTTTCCCAGCGTGCCGCTCTTCACGCGCTTTCCATCCGGGAAGATGTGGCCCGTCAATACATCGCGCAATACCGGCAGCGTGTGTATTACACCGCTGACAGATTGGAGAATATTCCCTGGATCACCCTTTACCGCCCGCGCGGCACTTTTTACCTTTTCCCCGGCATCGAAAAAACCGGCCTCACAGATACGGAATTCTGCCGTTTCCTGCTGGACGAAGCGCATATTCTGGTTTCACCGGGCAGCGCATTCGGCAAAGCCGGAAAAGGGCATTTTCGGATTGCCGCCACCGTGCCCATCAGCAGGCTTGATGAGGCCGTAAACCGGATGGAAAAACTTCGTATACATACAAATGATGCATAAAGCATGAATAAATTTTACGGCATCTGCGCATAAAACGCTTGACAGAGCCGCATAGGCGTGTATAATTATGTATGCACACAGATTATGTTAATTGGAGGTCAACACGATGAAAAGATTTTTGTCAATCCTGATGGTGCTGGTTCTGGCACTGTGCGCCTTTGGAGCATCCGCTGAAAGCGTACTGGAAAAAATCAAAAAAGCCGGTGTCATGATCGTCGGCACGGAAGCCACGTATCCCCCCTATGAGTACCTGGATGACGAAGCCAAGTTCGCCGGCTGCGATATCTGGCTTGCGCAGCAGATTGCCGAGAGCCTTGGCGTAGAACTGAAAATCCAGGACATGGACTTTGACGGAATCATCGAATCCGTCAAGACCGGCATGGTGGATATCGGCATTGCCGCTTTCACCCGCACCGACGAGCGTGCCGAGGTCATCGATTTTTCGAACCTGTATGAAACCAGCGCGCAGCTGCTGATCGTCAAGGCCGGAAACGGAGAAAAATACAGCACCAAGGAATCCCTGGCCGGTCTGCAGGTCGGTGCCCAGCAGGGAACCGTGCAGAGTCAGCTGGTTGAGACCGCGCTGCCGGACAGCATCCTCTTTGAACTCAAAACCTATCCAAACCTGGCGCTTGAAACCGTCAACGGCAATATCGCGGGCTTTGTGGTAGACTCCGCCGTCGGCCTCGCCATGGTTGCGTCGAGTGACGGAACCCTGGAAGTAAGCGGCTTCGAGTTCACCGCGGAAGAAGCCAGTTTCGGTAAAGCTGCCGTTATCGCCAAAGGCAACGAAGACTTTGTGGCCGCCGTCAATGAAGTGATCGACAGAGTGGTCAGCGACGGCAGCTATCAGGCCGCCTACGATGCCGCCGTAGCAGATTCCGGCGAAACCGGCGAATAAGCACTAAAACCAGATCAATGCCGTGAGACCGTTTTCGGTTTCACGGCATTGCCTGTTCTGCGGGAGGAAACGCATGACTTTCTTTGCCAATGTCTGCCTGACGATTGAAAAATACTACCGTTTTTTTCTTGAAGGCGTACAAAACACCCTGATCATCGCCTTTTTTTCCGTTTTCATCGGTACGCTCCTGGGCATCCTGATGGCAATGGCCAGACTGAGCAATTTCAAGCCCCTGAAATGGCTTGCCACTGCCTACATCGAGTTTTTCCGCGGCACACCGCTGATGGTGCAGCTGATGTTCATTTTTTACGGACTTCCCATGATCGGTGTAACCTTTCCGGATGTTCCCTTTATTGAGAACTTTCAGCGTTTCGCGGCCGGTATCGTGGCCATGAGTCTGAACAGCTGCGCCTATGTGGCCGAGGTCATCCGGAGCGGGATCCAGGCAGTCGATATCGGCCAGATGGAGGCCGCACGTTCTCTCGGCTTCAAAAAAAGTCAGGCGATGCTCCTGGTCGTTCTGCCGCAGGCGATCCGAAACATTCTGCCTGCCCTGGGCAATGAGTTTGTTACGGTCATCAAGGAAAGCTCCATCGTATCCGTGATCGGCATCGCCGATCTGATGTACCGCACCAACGGTGTAAAAGCAAAGAATTATAAAACGCTGGAATGCCTGTTTATCGCCGCGATGATCTATTTTATCATGACCTTTATCGGCGGCAGACTGATCTCGGCGATGGAGAGGAGGCTGCGCCGTGGCCGGAAATGAGATGATTCAGGTAAAAAACCTGACAAAACAATTCGGCAGACTGACCGTACTTGACAATATAACCGTTTCTTTCCATGCCGGAGAAGTCGTCAGTATCATCGGTCCTTCCGGCGGCGGAAAAAGCACGTTTTTGCGGTGCCTGAATCTGCTTGAAACCCCTACCTCGGGACAGATCCTCTTCGACGGAGTGGATATCTGTGATAAGAAAACCGATATCAACGCACACCGTCAGAAAATGGGGATGGTCTTCCAGCAGTTCAATCTTTTCGAAAACATGAACGTCATGCGCAATCTGACAGCCGCTCCGATCAAGATCAAAAAAATGCCGCAGGAGCAGGCTGAGGAAAAAGCACGCGGTCTTCTGAAAAGAGTCGGGCTCATTGACAAGATCAGCAGCTATCCCAGTCAGCTGAGCGGCGGGCAGAAGCAGCGCATCGCTATCGTACGCGCACTGATGATGGAACCGGAAGTCATGCTGTTTGATGAACCCACCAGCGCGCTGGATCCGGAAATGATCGGTGAGGTGCTGGACGTAATGAAGGCGCTGGCGGAATCCGGCATGACAATGATCGTCGTAACGCATGAAATGCGTTTTGCGCGCGAAGTAAGCAGCAGGACGCTGTTTCTGGAAAGCGGTCATATTGAAGAGGATAAACCCAGCCATCAGCTGTTCGAACATCCGGAGAGCCCCAGACTGATCAGTTTCCTGCAAAAGGTACTGTAGCCGCACATAACAATACCAAATACAAAAAAGCAGCCCTGGATTCATTTGACTTCTCAGGCTGCTTTTCATATACAGGAAAAACTCACCTGTGCGACAGTTTCGCTTTTACCGCCTGAATCACGGCTTCCCCGTATAACTGAAAGCCCAGATCATTGGGATGCATCTGATCTGCGGCAAAAAAATCAAGTACGTGCGGATAGCTGATATTTTCCATCACCGTAACCTGCGGGTAGGAGGCCGCGATATCCCGGATGATCCGACATGCGTCCTCAAGATTATACCCTTTGCTTTTCTCCCGGTACAGATGTGCCGGATCGTATCGGACAATCGGGGGGATCTGCAGGATCGGAGTATCCGGGAATTCTTTCACAAGTTTTGACATATACGCCGATACGTGCCGTGAAAAGCTGTCTTGATCTGTTTCGCGGCTGAAATCGTTGCTTCCGTAGGATAAGATGATGAAGTCGGTTTTCCAGTCGATCGGTTCCTTCAGGGTGTTTGGCAGAAAGCCGCAGCCTCCGACACCCAGGTTCAGCACTTCCGCATCCAGCTCCCTCGTCATCTTCCCCACCCAGCAGAAACCGGGGTGTTTCGCAATATATCCCTGGGTGATGGAATCACCGATCGTCAGGATCCGCAGTTTTTTTGCAGGCACGGGCTTTATGAAAGAGTTTTCAGAGAAGGACATGCTTTTCAGCATCACTTCGGCCGACCAGGGAAAAAACATCGTGATTCTGTGCGTGCCCTTCGGCAGATTAAATACAATCGCCGATGAAGCAAAGCCCTCAATCAGGGCTGAATCTTCAAGGACCCCGTCCACGAACAAATCAAACCCGTAAAACGACTGGGATGAACCGGACTGAACATCGTACTCAAATCCGAACCATTCCGCGTCGCTGAGGAATTCCAACGTTACGTTCGCGCTTGCACGGCAGCGAGTGGGATACCATTTGCCATCCGATTCATAATCAGCGATTTGCTTTGCCGTAAAACGTATAAAACGCAGCCTGTTCCGATCGTCGATTTCGGTTTTGAGTACGTTGTGAACAAGCGGGATG
>CADBNX010000506.1 GCA_902796115.1 uncultured Eubacteriales bacterium | reverse complement strand
GACAGCGGAACGCTTTCCGGTGCGGACAGCCTTCAAGCACATACCCTTCGATTGCCGTCAGTGACTGCGGGCGCAGTATCTCTCCGAGGGAAGCGCAGCTTTTGCCGATCCGGTTCAGTCATGACGACCGTCCGGTATTTTAATTCATTTTTTATGCAATTGTCAAGGAAGGAGGTTTTTTCTCCCCGTCGAATTAACAGTAGACTCTTTGTATGCGGAGGTAGCTGAGAATGAAGTTTGTCATCGGTTCCTATACAAGACTCGGCGGACACGGGGTCGCGGAATGCGAACTGACAGCCGCCGGGGATTTTCGCGTGCTGCGCACGCTCGCGCTTCCGAATCCGACCTGGCAGGTGCTGAGCCGGAAAAACCCGGTGCTTTTTTCCACCTGTTCCGATCCGGTGCATCCGGACGGCGGCGGCTCCGTCGCGTCCGTCGGCATGGCCGGAAAAGAACTGGAGCTTCTTTCGCGCGTCGATACCGTGGGAGTGGGCCCCTGCCATCTGATCCTCTCCCGGGACGAGCGCTTTTTGTACTGCGCGAATTATTTTTCAGGCGCGGTCTCCGTTTTCCCGGTGGATGAACAGGGAAAAATCGGCGAACTCATTCAGCTGGTGCAGCATGAGGGGCACAGCGTGCATCCGGAGCGGCAGACCGGCCCGCACGCGCATCAGCTCGGCTATATTCCCGGCACGAACCTGATCTGGTGCTGCGATCTGGGGCTGGACGCGGTCATGGTGTATCAGCAGGACATCACCACCGGCATGCTTATGCTTCAAAGCCGCTTTGATGCCCCCAAGGGCGCGGGCCCGAGGCACCTGATTTTCCGGGATCTGAAAAACGCGTACCTCGCCAACGAGGTGGACAGCACGGTGTGCCATCTCACCTGTACGGATGGGATCTTCACGCTGCAGAAGACGCTTTCCACCCTGCCGGAAGGCTTTGATCGGAAGAACACGGTCGCGGCCATCCGCCTTACCTCCGACGGACGCACGCTGCTCGTATCCAACCGCGGCCACAACAGCATCGCGCGTTTTTCGCTCACCGCGGACGGGGACATGGCGCCGCGGGATATCCTTCCCACCTTCGGGGATTTTCCGCGCGATTTCAACCTGATCGACGATACCACGCTGCTCATCGGGCATCAGAACGGCAATATGGTGCTGGCGTCTCTCGGGGATTCCCTCGAAAAGATCCGGGAGCTGGAATTGAAAACCGCGGTGTGCGTCACGCTTGAATAGACGCCCGACGCGAAAAAGGGAGTGATCAGGCTGGACCGGATCAAACTGAAATGTCCGAACTGCGAGGCAAACCTGACGGTGTCCTCCGACCGGGAGTTTTTCTTCTGCGAATACTGCGGGGCGAGGATCGCCGCGGACGAAAAGAACCGCTACACGTATCGCCGCATCGATGAGGCGCGCATCCGGGAAGCGGACGCCGCCGAAAACATCCGCATGAAGGAGCTGGAAATCGAGCAGCAGAAAATGCGCGGCGAGCAGCGTCTCTTCGCGGTCTGGGCCGCGGCGGTGATCCTGCTGACGGTGCTGATGGTCATCACCTGGAACGGCGCGGGCGGCCTCGGGGGCGGATTGTTCGTTCTGGATCTGATCGTGCTCGTTTCCGGTCTGCGCGCGCTGAAGCGCCGCAGAAAAAACAAATAAGCAGACAACAAATGATCATAAATACAGGAGCGGCTTATGAATGAGAAAGTGAAAGAAGTCTTTTCCCTGATCGAGGCGGAAAAAAAGCGGCAGTCGGAAACCATCGAACTCATCGCGTCGGAGAACTTCGTATCTCAGGATGTGCTCAGCGCGGTGGGCAGCTGCCTGACCAACAAATACGCGGAAGGCCTGCCGGGCAAGCGCTATTACGGCGGCTGCGAGCAGGTGGACCGTATGGAGGACCTGTGCCGCGATCTGTGGCGGCAGGTGTTCCGTACGGATTACCATGTGAACGTGCAGCCCCACTCCGGCAGCCAGGCAAATCTGGCCGCCTACTGCGCCGTGATGGACGTGGGCGACACGCTGCTCGCGATGAGCCTGAACGACGGCGGCCACCTGACCCACGGTTCTCCGGTCAACCAGTCCGGAAAACTGTACCGCTCGGTCTTTTACGGCACGGATGAGAACGGATACATCGATATGGAGGATGTGCGCCGCAAAGCGCTGGAATATCATCCGAAGGTGATCCTGGCCGGCGCGAGCGCGTATCCCCGCATCATCGATTTCGACGCCTTCCGCGCCATCGCCGACGAAGCCGGCGCGTATTTCATGGTGGATATGGCCCATATCGCGGGCCTTGTCGCCGCGGGATGCCATCCCTCCCCCTTCGCCGCCGGCGCGGATATCATCACCACCACCACGCACAAAACCCTGCGCGGACCGCGCGGCGGCCTGATCTTCGCCAAAGAAGAGCTGGGCAAAAAAATCGATTCCGCGGTGTTCCCGCGCACCCAGGGCGGCCCGCTGGAGCACGTCATCGCGGGCAAGGCGGTCGCCGCGGCGGAAGCGCTGGATCCCTCCTTCAAAATCTACGCGGAAAGAATCGTCGAAAACTGCGCAGCGATGGCGGATGAATTCCTCTCGATGGGGTATGACCTTGTCACCGGCGGCACCGACAATCACCTGATGCTGCTGGATCTGACGCGGCAGGACGTCACCGGCATCCAGCTGCAGACCGCCCTCGACGCGTGCCATATCACGCTCAATAAAAACTGCGTGCCGCACGAAACGCGCTCCCCGCAGGTCGCCTCCGGCGTGCGCATCGGCACGGCCGCGATGACGACGAAGGGCTTTGATCCCGACCGTTTCCGCCGCACGGCGCGGCTGATCGACCGCGCGGTGCGCGCGCTGCGGGAAGGGACGTTCGAAAGCGCGGAATGCGCGAAAATCGCGGACGAGGTGCGCAGGCTGCTATGAGCACGATGCTGATCCTGCTGCGGCAGATCGGGGTCATGTTCTGCCTGGTCGCGGTGGGATATCTGCTTGTGAAGCGCCGGAAGATCTCCGAAGAGGGCAGCCGTACGCTGGTGAACATCATGCTCTACTGCTCCCTGCCCTGCACCATCATCAACGGATTCCTGGTGGAACGCACGCCGGAAAACATCCGCCGCCTGCTGCTGGGCTTCGCGCTGGTCGCGGCGGTGATGGTGATATCGATGCTGCTCTCCCGCCTGATTTTCCGCCGCGATCCGATGGCGGAGTTCGCGTCGGCCTTCGCGAACACCGGTTTTTTCGGCATCCCGCTGGTCACGGGCATCCTCGGTGCCGAAGCTGCCTTTTATCTCTGCCCGTATATGGTGTATATCAACATCCTGCAGTGGACCTACGGCGTCGCGAGAATCACCGGCAAAAAGAGTTTCTCCCTGTGGGAGATCCTCAAATCGCCCTTTGTCGTCGCGGTGGCCGTTTCGCTGCTGATCTTCTTCTCCGGCATCCGCCTGCCGGAGCTGCCCGCGCGCTGCATCGGCTTCCTGGCCTCGCTCAATACGCCGCTGGCCATGTTCTCCATCGGCTTTTACCTGACCCAGACCGATCTTGCGGCGATGTTCCGCACGAAGAAGCTCTACGCCGTCTCCGCCGTGCGGCTGGTGCTGATCCCGCTGTGCGCCTGCGCGCTGTTTCTGCTTCTGCCCGCTGAAATGCACGACATGCGCCTTGCGCTGCTCATCGCGGCGGGCTGCCCGGTGGGCAGCAACATCGCGGTGTACGCGCATGTGCACGGCAGGGATTACGCCTACGCCGTCCAGACCGTCGTCATTTCGACCCTGCTGTGCGCCGTCACCCTGCCGCTGCTCGCGGCGCTGACCGAAATCATGTAACCGGGAGCCCGCCATGGATAAGTATCTGATTCTGTACAATCCCCGTGCCGGAAGCAGCAGGGGTGCGGAGCTCGTCAGCCGTCTCCGCACGCAGCTTTCCGGCGAAAGCCGTCTGGAGGATATTACCTCCATCCGGGACTGGCCCGCTTTTTTCGCCTCGCACCGTGAAGAGGAGCAATTGATCGTAACGGGCGGCGACGGCACGCTGAACCATTTTGCCAACGACACCGCGGGGCTTGATATTCCGCGCGTGCTGTTCTGGCCCTCCGGTTCGGGAAACGACTTCTGGCGCGATATCGGCCTGGATGAAAACAGCCCGCCGATTGAAATCAATCCCCACCTGCGGCGTTTGCCCCGTCTGCGTGAAAACGGGGAAGAGCGGCTTTTCCTGAACGGCGCGGGCTTCGGCCTGGACGGGTACTGCTGTGCGGAAGGAAACCGGCGCAGGCAGAAAAGTGCCGCGCCGATCAATTATACCGCCATCGCCATCCGGGGCATCCTCTATGATTTTCATCCGGTCAGCGCGCAGATCACGGTGGACGGCAAAGCGTACACGCGTGAAAAAGTCTGGATGGCGCCCACCATGTACGGTCGATACCTCGGCGGCGGCATGATGCTGGCGCCGATGCAGCGCAGAAGCGAAGACGGCGGAAACATGAGCCTTCTCATCCTGCACGATATCGGCCGGCTGCATATCCTGGCCATCCTTTCCTCCGTGTACGAAGGAAAACACGTCAAATATGACCAATATGTGGAATTTCTGCGCGGCAGGCATTTCCACGTCCGGTTCGACCGCCCGACGGATATGCAGATCGACGGGGAAACCGTCAGCCCGATCACGGAATACGAGGCCTGGCGGGATGAGTGACCGTTTTTTTGACAGGCGGTCCGGAAGACGGATGTCTGTCCCGACCCAAAGATGACACGGAATGAATACGATTGAAGAATTGCTTGAAAAACCATACTGGGTGATCGATTTTCTGCCGCGGCAGGTACCGTCCGGCAGCGCCGGAAATTTTTTCGCGGTGGAACGGTATTATCTGAAGGAGCCGCAGCAGTCGGCCCTGCGCCGCGCTTTTGCGGAAATCCTGCTCAAAACCGGCTGCTATTATGATCTGCGCGTGTGCGGGCCGGAGGCGGAAGACCGGCAGATCAATCCCGCGCCGGAGCGGCTGGCCGCCCGGATCACGGAAAACAGGGAGGATCTGTGCGTGCTGCTCGAGGCCGAAAACGCGCTGATCACCCTGAACCGGGACGACCTGTATATGACCGTATACAACCCTTCGGAACCCCTGCTGAAGCTGCTGGACCGTCTGGCGGCGGCTTCCGGGCTGTTCCTCCGGCAGCCGCTTCAGGCTCCGGAAAAGCAGGAGCTGCCGCGCGCATGATGGTTCCGCGGCAGCCTCTTTACACTCCGGCGCCGGTTTTCCTCGGCGCCGGTTTCCGTTTGCCGCTCCCGCGCGCTGCGGGTTTACGGTCTCAGCCGGGCATATCTGATTGCCGGAGTATCCGGAATCCGCCTTATTCGCCTTGCTTCCTGAGCAGTTCGCTCAGATTCCTGCCGTAGAAAAAATCATGCGTCAGCCGGTTGTATTCCTCCCACAGCGGCAGCGTTTCGCACGCGGCGGCCCTCGGGCAGGGCGCCGCGCCGTCCGCGAGACAGGCGACGGTGGAAAGAGAACCCTCCATCAGCTCGATGATTTCCCCGATCGGGTATTCCTCCGGCTTCCGGAGCAGCCGATAGCCGCCGCCTTTCCCGCTGGCGCCCGCGACCAGTCCCCCGGAAACCAGTTCCCTGACGAGGATCTCGAGGTATTTCTTCGAAATGCCCTGCCGCTCCGCGATCTCCTTCAGGGGGATGAAGCCGTCACGGCCATTCTCCGCCAAATCGATCATCACGCGTATCGCGTACCGCCCCCGTGTGGAAATCATGCCGAGCCCTCCCGTTCCGTTGATAATCCAATTATACAGTAGGTTGGTAGGCAAATCAAGCCGGTATTCATCGAAAATTGGACTGGTATGGAAAAGTGTTAGTGGGTATGATAAACCGTATGCATAGAATGGAGAGGGTGATTCTATGCGGTACTGTCAAGCGTTTTGCGCAAATTTATCCTTAAAAGACACACGGAATTATATGTAGTGCCCCGCGGTTGCAAAATCGCAAAATTACCTATTGACATAGTAGGTAATTGCGGTTATAATTCATTTCGAAGCCTGATGAAAGGAGCTGCTGACCGTGATGTGTACCGATTAAGGCAACCCTGGGATTGAGAATGTATCAGTTGACCGGCGCAGATCATGCGCATCAGATTCAGAAAGGAAGGGCTTTTGTCATGGCAAATATCTATAAGGGAACCCTGGGATTGATCGGAAATACCCCTTTAGTGGAGGTAGCCAATATCGAAAAGGAACTGGGGCTTGAAGCCACGGTACTGGTAAAGCTGGAGTATTTCAATCCGGCTGGCAGCGTGAAGGACCGCATCGCCAAAGCGATGATCGAGGACGCGGAAGCGAAGGGACTGCTGAAGGAAGGCTCCGTCATCATCGAGCCGACCAGCGGCAACACCGGCATCGGGCTCGCCTCCATCGCCGCTGCGAAAGGCTACCGCATCATCCTCACCATGCCGGAAACCATGAGCGTGGAGAGACGGAACATCCTGAAAGCTTACGGCGCGGAACTGGTGCTCACGGAAGGCGCCAAAGGTATGAAAGGTGCGATCGCCAAAGCGGAGGAACTCGCGCGTGAGATCCCGGGCGCCTTTATTCCCGGGCAGTTCGTCAACCCCGCCAACCCTGCCGTGCACCGGGCCACGACCGGCCCCGAGATCTGGCGGGATACGGACGGAAAAGTGGATCTGTTTGTCGCGGGCGTCGGCACCGGCGGCACGCTGACCGGCGTCGGAGAGTACCTGAAAGAAGAGAATCCCGCGGTCCGGATCGTCGCACTGGAGCCGGAGGATTCCCCCGTTCTCTCGGAAGGCAGATCGGGCAGCCATAAAATCCAGG
>CADBNX010000505.1 GCA_902796115.1 uncultured Eubacteriales bacterium | reverse complement strand
GATCGACAGCTTCGACATCACCACGCTGGACTATGTGTACAACAACAAGTCCTCCAACGGTGACTACACCTGCAACTTCATCGAAGGCCTGCTCACGCAGGACAGCCACGGCCGTCTGATCGAAGGCATGGCCAAAGAGTGGAGCTGCAACGAAGACGCTTCCGAATGGACCTTCATCATCCGCGACGACGCGGTATGGAGCACCAGCGAAGGCGAAGTTTACGACAATGTGAAGGCTGAAGACTTCGTTACCGGTATGCAGCACGCGGTGGAAACCAAGAGCGAAACCCTGGCTCTGGTCGAAGACCTGATCAAAGGTCTGCGCGAGTACATCGACGGCACCGGCACCTGGGATGACGTCGGCATCAAGGCGGACGGCAACACCCTGACCTACACCCTCACGCAGGGCTGCGGCTATTTCGACGGCATGACCACCTATTCCATCCTGTGGCCCATCAACGCCGAATTCCTCGAGTCCAAGGGCGCGGATTTCGGCGCTGTGGAAGCTTCCAGCATCCTCTATAACGGCGCTTACATCCTGTCCTCCCTCGTTTCCGCACAGGAAGTCCGCTTCGACGCGAACCCCAACTACTATGACGCGGAGAACGTGTTCGTAAAGCATGTTGTGGTATCCTATACGGACGGCAGCGATCCCATGCAGAACTTCAATATGTTCGTAAACGGCGAAGTAACCCAGACTGCCATCAACAGCAATCTGCCGGATATGGTCAAGAAAGCCGACGAACTGTATCCCGACAATCAGTACAAGAGCATGACCACTTCCTCCACCTTCTGGGGCGCGTTCAACTTTGACCGTCAGTCCTATGCGCTTTCCAACGATCCTTCCGTGGTCACCACCACCAAGGACGATGCCCAGAAAGCGGATGCCAAAGCGGCGATCCTGAACAAGTACTTCCGTCTGGCTGTGTACGCCGCCTATTCCACCGCTGCCACGCAGACCGTGACCAAGGGTCCGGACCGCTGCCTGGACGCTGCCCGCAATACGCTGGTTCCCTACACCTTCGCGACGACCTCCGACGGCCGCAACTACGGCTCCATCCTGACCCAGTATGTGGAAGAGCTTGAGCCCGAATTTGCCGGCATTAACCTGAACGACGGTCAGGACGCCTGGTACAATCCGGAAAGAGCGAAGAAGTTTGCCGAAATGGCCAAGGAAGAACTGGGCGACACCATTTCCTCCTGGCCGATCATTCTGGACTACCCGATTGATTCCACCAACGAGAACCGCAAGAACATCGGTCTGGCGCTGAAGGATTCCATCGAGAGCGCGATCGGCGATTATGTGCAGGTCAACCTGGTCATGTTTGCCAACCGCACCGCGCAGCTGTCCGCGTTCTATTCGGTTTCCACCGGCGAAGAGAATGCGATCGACTTCGCTTTTGAAGCCGGCTGGGGTCCCGACTACGGCGATCCGCTGACTTACATCAACTGCTACAACGTGACCAACGGCGACATGCTGAACTACTCCGGCCTGAACCTCGCAAACGAGACCGAATCCGAAAGCTGCAAGGCTGCCAAGGAAGCGATCGGCCTGTATGCAATTCAGGAAGTCATGGATCAGGCAATCGCGGCGGTCGGTGACGAGCGCATCGAGCTGTTCGCCAAGTGCGAAGCCATGCTGCTCACCAGCGGCATCCTGCGTCCCTACTGCACCAGCGGCGCGAACCTCATCGTGAGCAAAGTTGTTCCGTTCAGCGCGGGCTACGGCCTCTACGGTCAGGCTTCATTCAACTCTGTGCCGTACTTCAAGTACATGAAGCTGCAGAGCGAGCCCGTCCTCGCGGCTGACTACTATGCCGCGAAGGAAGCCTGGCTGGCCGGCGAATAAAACCATTCGCTGAAAACAGCAATTCCAAGCAATTACGGCGAAAGCCGGAAGAGCAATCTCCCGGCTTTCGCCATCCCCATAGGAAGGTCTGGTCGTATGAAAAAAGGGTATGTGCTCAAACGCCTCCTCCGATCTGTTATTTCCGTACTGGTCATCATGTTTGTGGTGTTCTTTCTGGTGTTCACCCTGGTTCCCAGGGAAAACATCTTTTTTGAGGACGCCACCTACCGCAAACTCGGCGGAAAACCGGATGATAAGACGGATTATGTATTCAACACCTGGAAAAAGCAGGGCTATCTGGATTATGTCAAGCTGAACGATTACTGCCTGACCCTGTATGAAGCCGGCAGTGATGAAATGAAGGACGCGCTCCGGCCGGATTCCAGGGAAGCCGCCGATTTCGTCGCGCTCTATGAAGCTCAGGGGTACACCATCGAGTATTACAGAGTCAGCGGCATGCCCTTTGCGCACAAAGACCTGCCTATCATTCAGCGCCTTTGGAACTGGTGCAGCAAACTGGTGCAGGTGGATAGCATTTACCGCATCCAGGATCCAAACAATCCCGACCTCGAACGGAAAGTGTACTTCGGGCGCACGCCGACAGGCGGCCTTGCGCTGATCGGCAGTGGCTCCTACCACAAATACCTGATCTATACCGATTCGCATTTCCCCTTTATCCACCAGAACCTGATCTGGCTGAACATGGGAGAATCCTATCCGACCTACCAGGGCCTGGAAGCGCTTTCCGTCATCTTCTCCTCCCAGGGAACGGATGTAAAGCGCGATGTTACCTTTGAAACCGGGGAAACCGGTTCCTCCGCAATCAATTTCGGCTCCCTGACCTATAAAGAGAACCTGGATCGCATGGACAAAAAGAAATTCACGGATAACTACGCCAACTATACCACCTATAAGGACCAGTCCTCCATGGTGGGCACCTCCTTCATCATAGGCATTTTCGCGCTGGTGCTTGCATACGGCCTTGGCCTGCCGGTCGGCGTGGCCATGGCGCGGAACAAGGACGGCATTGTTGACAAGGCAGGCATGCTGTATATCATTTTTATCACCTCCGTGCCTTCCCTTGCCTATATTTACATTTTCCGGTATCTCGGTACGACCATTTTCGGGCTGCCTTCCGTCTTCACCACTTTCGGACCTTCCGATGTGCGAAGCTGGATCCTACCGATCATCTCCCTTTCGCTGCCTTCCATCTCAGCCCTGATGCTGTGGATCCGCCGCTATGTGGTGGATCAGATGAATTCCGATTACGTAAAGTTTGCCAAAGCAAAGGGACTGAGCCGGAAGGAAATCTTCAGGAACCATATTTTCAAAAATGCCAGCATTCCGATCGCGCACGGCATTCCCAGTTCCCTGGCTGGCTGCATCACCGGGGCGATCATTACGGAAGCGATTTATTCGGTCGGCGGCATGGGCAAAATGCTGCCGAACGCGATCAACCAGTATAACAACGTGATGATCATCGCGCTGACATTCCTGTTTTCCTCCATTTCCGTGCTGTCAGTGTTGCTTGGCGATCTCATCGTAATCAAAGTGGATCCGCGTATCTCACTCACAGATAAGGCAGGTAGATCATAATGGAAAACATCGATAACAGTCTGTTTGAGTTTGCGGAGTTTGACGAAAAAAAATCCGAACACATCGCGGCGCCCCGGTATTCCTACTGGAAATCCGTCTGGAAGACCTTTATCCGGAGCAAGGTAACCGTCGGCCTGTCCATCTTCCTGATCATCCTGATTTCCTTCGCGCTGATCCAGCCGCTGTATTCCCACTACGATCCGATGGTGGCGCCCAATATCAATAAACCGGAAAACCAGTACCTGCCCCCGAGTTCGGAACACATTTTCGGCACGGACAATATCGGCAATGAAGTGTGGGACGTGGTCTGGGCCGGCGCGAGAAACTCCATTATCGTCAGTTTCGTCAGCACCGCGATCATCATGGTCATCGGCATCCTGGTGGGCGCGGTCTGGGGCTTCAGCAAGAAGATGGACAAATGGATGATCGAAGTCTACAATGTCATGGCCAACGTACCCTACCTGCTGCTGGCCATGATCCTCTCCTACGTGCTGGGACCCGGGCTTGGTCCGCTGATTTTCGTCATGACCTGTGTGGATTGGGTCCATGTCGCGTATTTCATCCGCACGCAGGTGATGATCATCCGTGACCGGGAATACAACCTGGCAAGCAAATGCCTTGGCACGAAAACCTTTACAATGGTCCTGAAGAACATCCTTCCCTATCTGGTATCCGTCATTGTCACCTACATTTCCCGTGAAATTCCCTTACTGATATCCTACGAAGTATTCCTTTCATACATGGGCCTTGGCCTCGGTACCAATTACGCCTCTCTGGGCCGTACCATATCGCAGTACAGATCCTTTATGACAGGGTACCCGCATCTGTTCTGGATTCCGGTGCTGATGCTCGCCGCCATTGCAATTTCCCTGTATGTGGTCGGTCAGAAAATGGCGGATGCCACGGATCCGCGCACCCATCGGTAGGAGGCAGCTATGAGCGAAATCATCATTTCCGCAAAAGATATCGAGGTGCAGTTCCGGGTACGTGAGCATTATCTGACCGCCATCCGGAATGTGTCCCTGGATCTGTATAACGGCGAAACCTTTGCCATTGTCGGTGAATCCGGCAGCGGCAAAAGCGTGTTTACCAAAACCTTTACCGGCATGCTGGAGTCCAACGGCAGGATCACCAACGGCTCCATCCTGTACCACGGGCAGGATCTGACGAAACTGAAAACGGAAAAAGAATGGGCCTCCATCCGCGGTGTGAAAATCGCCACCATTTTCCAGGATCCGATGACTTCCCTGAACCCGATCAAAACCATCGGTTCCCAGATCACGGAGGTCATCGAAAAGCACCAGAAGCTGTCCAAAGCGGATGCCAAAGCCCAGGCGATCGGCATTATGGAGCGCGTAGGCATTCCGGACGCAGCGAACCGTTTTGACAATTATCCGTTCCAATATTCCGGCGGCATGAGGCAGCGCATCGTCATCGCGATCGCGCTTTCCTGCCATCCGGAAATCTTGATCTGCGACGAACCGACGACCGCGCTGGACGTCACGATCCAGGCGCAGATCATCAAGCTGATCAAGGATCTGCAGAAGGAACTCGGCTTCACAACGATCTATATCACGCATGACCTTGGCGTTGTCGCGAACGTCGCCGACCGCGTAGGCGTCATGTACGGCGGGCAGATCATCGAATACGGCACGGTAAACGAAATTTTCTATGATCCGCAGCACCCCTACACCTGGGCGCTGCTTTCCGCCCTGCCGCAGCTCGGCGTCAAGGGAGAGGATCTGTACTATATCACCGGAACGCCTCCTTCCCTGTTCAACCGGATCGAAGGGGACGCCTTCGCGCCGCGCAATCCGAAGGCGCTGAAAATCGATTTCGCGAAGGAACCGCCCTTCTTCCGGGTAAGCGACACACACTATGCCAAGACCTGGCTGCTGGATCCGCGCGCGCCGAAGGTGGAAAAACCGGAAGCCATCCGGAACCTGCATGAAAAGATTGCCAGAATGACATCCAAAGGAGGCGCATTCCATGTCGGAAAAGACTGACCGTGAGGTTTTACTTTCGCTGAAGAATGTGGAAATCTCCTTTGACAACGGCGGCAAAAACAAGTTCAAGGCGGTTCAGGACGCTTCCTTCGATATCTACCGGGGCGAAACCTTCGCGCTGGTCGGGGAATCCGGCAGCGGCAAAACCACCATCGGGCGTGCCATATTGCGCATCAATCCGCTCAGCGCAGGCGAAATCACCTTTGAGGGAAAACGGATTTCCGGCAAACTGAGCAAGCAGGAAGACACCGACGTCATCCGCAATATCCAGATGATCTTCCAGGATCCCGCGGCCTCCCTGAACGAACGCGCCACCATCGAATACTGCATTTCCGAAGGCCTGTACAATTTCCATCTGTACAAAGACGAGGAAGACCGCATCGCCAAGGTGGACCGCGCGCTGGAAGAGGTAGGCCTGCTCCCCGAGCACAAATCCCGTTACCCGCATGAATTCTCCGGCGGACAGCGCCAGCGCGTCGGCATCGCGCGCGCGCTGATCATGGAGCCGAAGCTTGTCGTCGCGGACGAACCGATTTCCGCGCTGGACGTGTCCATCCGCGCGCAGGTGCTGAACCTGATGAACAAGCTCAAAAACGAGAAAGCGCTCACCTATCTTTTCATCGCGCATGATCTGTCCGTGGTGCGCTTCATCGCGGACCGGATCGCGGTCATCCATCTGGGCCGCATCGTGGAAATCGCGGAAACGGAGGAGCTTTTCGCCTATCCGCTGCATCCATACACCGTGTCCCTGCTCAGCGCGGTGCCCATGCCGGACCCCATCATCGAAAAGCAGCGGGAACCGATCGTCTATACCGAAACCAAAGAAGAAAAATCCGGTCCGGATTACGCAATGCGCGAAATCAGACCGGGACATTACGTGTACTGCACGCCGGAGCAGGCGAAAACCTACGCCGAAAACGCGAATCAGTAAACCACGGCCGCAAGGACCGCGGATGCGAGAAGCAGCAGGGCACTTGTAAGGAAAGGATAGTTCACACTGTCCTTTCTTTCTTCTTTTTTATCCGACTTGAACGCGGCGAACGGCTTCACGCTGCCTTTATGAAGGCTCCGTTTTGCCACATATTCCATGATGTCGAAATCTCCGTGATGGATCAGGGAAGTAACGATCCCGATCACCAGGAACACGATTCCGACGATGGTCAGCGCGTCGATGAATTTGAGCATTTTGTTTTCTGACGAAACATAGGCGTAAACCGGATAGATCATGGCCGGCGTCAGGAAAACAAGAAACCGTTTCAGCTGAAAACCTTTGAGATGCAGCATTTCCGGATACCGTCCCTATTCCTTTCCCGCGTTTGTCCGCGCGCTTTGCCGGGTAAAGCACGGCACGTCATCCGGACCGACGGGCAGTGTGACATTCCGCCCGCCTTCCAGTGCTTCCGCGGGCAGGAATCCCACAGTCAGAACACAGGCCAGAAAGACGCTCAGCGCCCTGATGAATGATGATTGCCGCTTCATGAAAAAACTCCTTTTTCTGTCGTTTGGAAATCCGGATC
>CADBNX010000504.1 GCA_902796115.1 uncultured Eubacteriales bacterium | reverse complement strand
CGACGAGGCTCCTTTCGAACGAACGTATGCGATTTCTTCCGGTGTGAAATAACGAATCAGAAAGCGATCATTCCGAAGGTTCTTTTCCATACGGGATATTTCGCAGATATCGAGGCCCAGACCGATCAGCATGGCTTTAACTCCTCCTGCTGGAAAAACAGATATTCAACCGGTATGGCGGTTCGCTGAGCTATCATACCATATCTTGATGTTTGAGGCAAATAAATGTATAATAAAATGCGTATTTGGGAACAGGGAGGCGCGGATATTCATGTATAATCCGGGACAGATGATTTATACGCTGCAGCAGAATATCGGGAAAGCGATTGTCGGAAAGGAAGAAGCCATCGAATATGCGCTGATTGCGCTTCTGTGTAAAGGCCATGTGCTGATCGAAGACGTTCCGGGTGTCGGGAAAACGACTCTGGCAAGCGCTCTGGCAAAATCGCTGGACTGTTCTTTCAGAAGAATCCAGTTTACCCCCGATCTGATGCCCTCCGACGTCACCGGCTTTACACTGGTGAATTTCAAAACAGGGGAAATGGAATACAAGGAAGGCGCGGTCATGAGCCAGATCGTCCTTGCGGATGAAATCAACCGTACCAGTCCCAAAACGCAGTCCGCCCTGCTGGAAGTGATGGAGGAACATCAGGTAACGGTGGACGGGATCACCCATCCGCTTCCCCAGCCGTTTATTGTGCTGGCGACACAGAATCCGGGCGAGTTCGTCGGTACCTATCCGCTTCCGGAGGCACAGGTGGACCGCTTTTTTCTGCGGATTTCCATCGGATATCCGACAGTGGAACAGGAGATGGATGTGCTTGAACGGTACTCAGGCACGGTTACACCGATGGCATCCATCCTGCCGGTGTGTACAGCACAGGACATCCTGGCTCTGCAGGAAGAAGTTACAAAAGTGTACTGTTCTCCCGAAGTCAGATCCTATGTGGCAACGCTTGCTGCCGCAACCCGGAAGGAACCGATGTTTTCACTGGGTGCTTCCACAAGGGCGGCCATTGCGCTGATACGCGGCGGTCAGGCGTGCGCGCTGTTGGACAACCGGGATTTCGTACTGCCTGAAGATGTGCAGCATATGTTTTTGCCGGTGCTGGCGCACCGGATGGTACTGGCTCCGGAAGCAAAGATGAAAGGTATGCAGGCGGAGCAGATTCTGCTGACAATTCTCCAGAATACATCTGTTCCCGTAAAACTATGAAAACGCATCTGCTTTATCCCGCGGCGCTCTTTGCTGCCTTACTGACTGCTGCGCTTTCAACCGGCAGCCAGCTGATGCTGATTGTTGCGGTGATGATTGCGCTGATAATCATAACGGCGCTGATCAGCGTTTTATGGGCTGCCGGAACGATGACCGCTGCAGTCCGGTATTCGGAGCAGACCGTTCACAGAGGCGATGATACCTTCCTCGTGATGCAGATCCGTCACAAAGGCCGTATTCCTGTTGCGCCCGTGCTTCTGCGCCTGCCTTCCATGAGCGGAGAAAAAGAACGGGAAATCCGTCTGAGGGACATGCCCGGACGTATCCAGAGTCTGCGGATGCCGATTCATGCGTCCCATGTCGGCGTCTACCGGTCCGGGATCAGCAGCTGTACAGTGGAGGATCTGCTTGGCATATTCAGCCGTACAATCCGTCCGGAAGCGACTGCTTTCGATCTGACAGTTCTGCCGCAGACGTTTGAAACCGATCCTCTGAAAATGGCCCCCGGCGATCCGGGCAGCGAAATCATGGCGCGGGCGACAGAGGACCTGAATGCGCCGAGCGATATCCGTGCTTATCAGCCCGGAGACGCCATGAAGAAAATCCACTGGAAACTGTCTCTCCGCAAAGGGGAACTCATTGTCCGTAAATTTGACGAGCCTCTGATGCAGGACGTGCTGATTCTGACAGACTGTTCCAGACCGCAGACCCCGGGAAATCCGGAAACTGAAGCAGATATCCGCGATGCGGTGATCGAAACGTCAGCATCTCTTTTCCAGGAACAGATGAAAACCGGCCACCCGGTCCGTATGCCGCTCGGAGGCAGCCACCCATCTGAGGCCGACAGGACAACCGGAATTGCGATTGCGTTTGAATACCTGGCCAGGACTGAGTTCACAGACAATGAACGGTTTGAGCGCGTCCTCCAGATGGAAAGCCGCAACCTGCGTAAAATCGGCTGCGTGGCAGTTGTTTCTGCCCGCCTGAATTACTCGATGGTGGATATTATGATCCGGATGCACCGTGCAGGACCGAATCTGAGAGTGTATCTGGTAACATTTACATCGGACGACGCGGCGGTGCTTCCATTTATTTCCAGATTGAAACAAAGCGGAATAGAAGTTGCCTACGTAACGCCGGATACAGACGGTTGAATTGCATCTGATGGCCCATAAAAGCAGGGAAAGGAGGACGGTATCTTTGAAAGAGAAAGTGACTGAACGAATTGTACATGCTGTCACTGCGATGATGCTGTCCGCCGGTATCGTAATGCCGGTACTGGGAGTTCTGGACCGTTCGTTTCTGAACACCGGGATGCTGCTGGTCTGCGCTGCCATCGTTATTGCCGTTGAACTGATTTCCATTCGCCGGATTTCTGTGTGGATTGCCGTAACCGGACTTGCGGTTGCGGCGGCAATATGGATTTTTTCCGCCGGCGGTGCGCAAATCCTGTCAGATTTTGCGCTTGCCGTGACGCTGAGATTCCGCGGAAATGAAACGGCGCTGCCACTGATTGCAACGCCTGCGACGGTCATTGTGACCAGCCTGCTGACTGTTTTATGCTGTCTGTCCTGTATCCGTAAGGCAACGTGCCTGCCGGCGCTTCTGATGTGTCTCGGCGCGGGACTGCTGATCTGG
>CADBNX010000503.1 GCA_902796115.1 uncultured Eubacteriales bacterium | reverse complement strand
GATGACGTCCTGCGCGACGGCGAATGGCAGAAGGTCTTTACCGAGCGGCCTGCGGTGTTCACGCCGGAAGAAAAGAAGGCCTGGATCGCGACCCAAAGCGGCGTGACCTGCGGTTCGGACGCCTTCTTCCCCTTTGGCGACAACGTCGAGCGTGCGCGCAAATCCGGCGTCCAGTACATTGCCGAGCCGGGCGGCTCCATCCGCGACGATCACGTGATCATGACGGCGGACCGCTACAACATGGTCATGTGCTTCACCGGCATGCGCCTTTTCCATCACTGAGTCAAAGCCTTCCCTGAAGAGGAGGGCGGGGAGAATACGATGAAGATTTTAGTTGTGGGCGGCGGCGGACGTGAGCACGCCGTGATCAGGAAACTGAAAGAAAACCCGAAAGCGGAAACGGTATATGCCCTGCCGGGCAACGGCGGGATCGCCGCGGATGCGGTATGCGTGAACATCAAGGCAGTGGACATTCCCGGCATCGTGCGCTTTGCGAAGGAAAACAGCATCGACTACGCGGTGGTGACCCCGGACGATCCGCTCGTCCTCGGCTGTGTCGATGCGCTGGAAGCGGAGGGCATCCCCTGCTTCGGCCCGCGGGCTGACGCCGCGATCATCGAAGGCAGCAAGATCTTTTCCAAGCGCCTGATGCAGAAATACGGGATCCCGACGGCCGCCTGCGAGGTCTTTGAGGACATGGAGCCGGCACTGGAGTACCTGAAAACGGCGCCGCTGCCGGCGGTCGTCAAAGCCGACGGCCTCGCGCTCGGCAAAGGCGTGATCATCGCGGAGACCCGGGAAGAGGCGGAGGATGCGGTGCGCGGCATGATGCAGGACCTGAAGTTCGGAAAGAGCGGGAGCCGTATCTTGATCGAGGAATTCCTGACCGGTCCCGAGGTCTCCGTGCTCAGCTTCACTGACGGCAGGGTGATCAAACCCATGGTCTCTTCCATGGACCACAAGCGCGCGGGCGACGGCGATACCGGTCTCAATACCGGCGGTATGGGAACGATCGCGCCGAATCCTTACTATACGGAAGAAGTGGCGGAACGCTGCATGAAGGAGATCTTCCTTCCCACGGTGGCCGCAATGAATGCCGAAGGGCGGACGTTCAAGGGATGCCTCTACTTCGGCCTGATGATCACGGAAAAGGGACCGAAGGTGATCGAGTACAACTGCCGCTTCGGCGATCCGGAGACGCAGGTGGTGCTGCCGCTCCTGAAGAGCGACCTTCTCGAGATCATGCTGGCGGTCACCGAAGAGCGTCTGGACGAAGTCCCGGTGGTCTTTGCGGACGGCGCGGCCTGCTGCGTGATCATGGCTTCGGAAGGCTATCCGCTCGCCTACGGCAAGGGCTACCCGATCACAGTCCCGGAGGACCTTCGGGACAAGGTCTATGTGGCCGGTGCCGCAGAAAAGGATGGAAGGCTGGTGACTTCCGGCGGGCGCGTCCTGGGCGTGACCGAGACGGCGGACAGTCTGAAAGAAGCCGTCGACAGGGCTTATGAAGACGCGGCCCGCATCCATTTTGACAATGCATTTTACCGGAAAGATATCGGAAAACGCGGCCTTGCCGCCATAAACAAATAACAAACCGGAGAGCAGACATGGTCTATCGCATATTTGTGGAGAAAAAACCGGGGCAGGACAGCGAGGCAAAGGCGCTTGCCCGGGAAATCAGGGAATTTCTGGGGATCGAAGCCCTGGAGGATCTGCGGCTTTTAAACCGCTATGACGCGGAAGGCCTTGACAGGGAACACTTTGCGTACGCGGTCCGCACCGTGTTTTCGGAACCGCAGCTGGACAACGCTTCCGAAGAGGTCTCGCTCCCCGGCGCAGCGGTCTTTGCCGTGGAATACCTTCCCGGACAGTTTGACCAGCGGGCGGATTCGGCGGCGCAGTGCATCCAGCTCATTTTCCAGGGCGAGCGGCCGCTCGTCAGGACGGCGAAGGTCTACGCCCTCTACGGCAGCCTGACGGAGAAGGATATCGCAGCGGTCAAAAAGTATGTGATCAACCCGGTGGAGGCCCGTGAGGCAGCGCTGGAAAAGCCGGAAACGATCAAGCCCCGCTATGCCGTGCCGGACAGCGTTGCCGTGATGGACGGCTTCCGGGAAATGGGCAGGGAGGAGCTTTCCGCCCTTTCGGCAAAGCTCGGCCTGGCCATGGATACGGACGATCTGGAATTCTGCCGGGATTATTTCCTCTCTGAGCAGCGCGACCCCACCATCACGGAGATCCGCATGATCGACACCTACTGGTCCGATCACTGCCGCCATACCACCTTCAACACGGTCATCGACGAAGTCCGCTTCGAAGACCCGCTGCTGCAGGAAGCCTGGGACCGCTATCAGGAAACACGGCGGGAACTCGGCCGCACGAAGCCCGCGTGCCTCATGGACATTGCGACGCTGGCGGTCCGGTATCTGAAAGCGCACGGGCAGCTCGCGAAGCTCGACGAGTCCGAGGAGATCAATGCCTGCACCGTCCGCATCGAAGCGGAAATGGACGGCAAAAAAGAGCCGTGGCTCCTTCTCTTCAAGAATGAAACACACAATCACCCGACGGAGATCGAGCCGTTCGGCGGCGCGGCGACCTGCATCGGCGGCGCGATCCGGGATCCGCTCTCGGGCCGGGCTTATGTTTACGGCGCCATGCGCCTGACCGGCGCGGCGGATCCGTTAAAGCCGGTCAGCGAAACACTTCCCGGCAAGCTGCCGCAGCGCAAGATCGTGACGACGGCCGCGGCGGGCTATGCTTCCTACGGCAACCAGATCGGCCTTGCCACCGGCATCGTCGACGAATGGTACCACCCCGGCTATGAAGCAAAGCGCATGGAGATCGGCGCGGTCATTGCGGCGGCTCCGGAGCGCAATGTGCGGCGCGAGCGCCCCGAACCGGGCGACGTCGTGATCCTTCTGGGCGGCCGCACGGGACGCGACGGCTGCGGCGGCGCGACCGGTTCGTCCAAATCGCATACATTGTCTTCTCTGACGACCTGCGGCGCAGAGGTGCAGAAGGGCAACGCGCCCGAGGAACGCAAGCTGCAAAGACTGTTCCGCAACGGCGAAGCGTCGCTGCTCATCAAGCGCTGCAACGATTTCGGCGCGGGCGGCGTTTCCGTTGCCATCGGCGAGCTGGCGGACGGCCTTTTGATCGACCTCAACGCCGTGCCCAAGAAATATGACGGCCTTGACGGCACCGAACTTGCGATCAGCGAATCGCAGGAACGTATGGCGGTGGTCGTCGCGCCGGAAGACGCGGCGCGTTTTCAGGAACTGGCCGAGCAGGAAAACCTCGAATCGACGGTCGTTGCCACGGTACAGGCCGATCCGCGTCTTGTCATGACGTGGAACGGCGTGAAGATCGTGGATATTTCGCGCGAATTCCTTAATTCCAACGGCGCGGAGAAACATATCGACATCACGCCCGCAAATCCGCAGGCGTTCGGCAAAGCGGTCGGCACGGACTTCGGCGCACAGATGCGCGCGCTCGCGGGTGACCTCAACGTCTGCTCCAAGCGCGGTCTTTCCGAGCGCTTCGACTCTACGATCGGCCGCGGCACCGTGCTCATGCCGTTCGGCGGCAAGTACCAGCAGACGCCCATCCAGACGATGGTGCACAAGGTCTCCGTCGAGCAGAGCAAGACCGATACCGTATCCTATATGGCGTGGGGCTACAACCCCTATATTTCCGAAAAGAGCCCGTACCACGGCGCGTATCTGGCGGTGGTCGAATCGGTCAGCAAACTGATCGCGGCGGGCGCGGAATTCAAGGACGTGTATCTCACGTTCCAGGAGTATTTTGAAAAACCGCTCAAGGACGGCAAGCGCTGGGGCAAGCCGCTGTC
>CADBNX010000502.1 GCA_902796115.1 uncultured Eubacteriales bacterium | reverse complement strand
TGGTTGTTTTCGATCGTGACCATTTCTATGCTGTTGTCGCGCAGGACCCGTGCATACTCGGGCGGCGCGAGAAACAGAAAATCATTGTTTCTTTTGTTGGACGGGATCTTGTAGGTTTCCGCCAGCACGCCCTCGAAATTGGCGATCGTCACGCTGTCCGAGGCAAAAATATCCTTCACGTTCCGGAAGATGAAGTTCGGGTCGTTGCCCTGCTTTTCCAGTTCCTTCACAAAGATGGATTTGCCGGAGTACTGCACGTTCCTGCCCACCGTGATATCGCCGACGGCGGTCAGGGTCACAAGGACGCTTCCGTCCTCCTGATGGATGACCTCTCCGGCCGGTTCAGAACGTTCCTCAACCGTTTCTCCGCCGGATTCCGTATTCACATTCGCAGTCTGGCCTGCCTGAGAGGGCACCTCCGAATAATGGATTTCTTCCTCTCCCTGAGCGGTCAGCAGGCAGCACAGACACACAAGCACGATGAGCGCCGCTTTTTTCATTCTTCCTCCCTGATTACAGGCTGCCGATAAAATCCTTCATACGCCGGAATGCTTCCGTCATTTTCTGGATATCGGTGGCGTAGCAGCAGCGGATATGTCCTTCCCCGCATTTGCCGAACGCGTTTCCCGGCACGCACACGACGCCTTTTTCCTGCAGCAGCCTGGTGCAGAAAGTTTCGCTGTCAAGCCCGGTGGAGGCGATGCCCGGAAAACAATAAAACGTTCCTTTGGGTTCGATACAGTCCAGTCCCATATCCCGAAGCGCCGACACCATCAGCCGTCTCCTGCGGTTGTAACTTTCCTTCATTTTTTCGATATCCGCGTACTGATCCGTTTTTCCCTGCCGGAGCGCTTCCATGCCCGCAACCTGGGACTGTCTCGACGCGCACATGATCGTGTACTGATGGATCTTGTTCATCTGGGAAAGGATCTCCGCGGGCGCGCACGCATAGCCCAGACGCCATCCGGTCATGGCAAACGCCTTGCTGAAGCCGGAGATATAGATCGTCCTTTCCTTCATGCCCGGGCAGGAAGCGATGGACCTGACCCGTCCTTCATAGCTCAGTTCCGCGTAGATTTCGTCGGTAACGACAAGAAGGTCGCGTTCCACGCAGAACGCGGCAATGTCTTCCAGCGTTTTCTCATCAAGAACGGTGCCGGTCGGATTGTTGGGATACGGCAGCATCAGCGCTTTCGTACTCCGGTCCGACGCATTCTCAAGCGCTTTCCGGGTCAGCTTAAACCCGCCCGCTTCATCGGTCGGCACCATCTGCGGCACTCCGTCCGCCAGGATCACGCAGGGGCTGTAGCTCACATACCCGGGATCGGGCAGCAGCACGCCGTCCCCGCGGTCAAGCACGGCCCTGAAGGCGAGGTCGATCGCTTCACTCGCGCCGACTGTCACCAGGATCTCCTTTTCGGGGCTGTATTCAAGCGAAAAGCGGTTCTTCAGGTATCCCGCGATCTCACGTCTGAGCGGCAGCAGTCCCTGATTGGCGGTATACTGGGTTTCGCCGGAGATCAGGCTGTCGATGCCGGCGCTGCGGATATGGTAGGGCGTCACAAAATCAGGCTCGCCCACGCCCAGGGAAATCGCGCCTTCAACGGTGGACGCGATATCAAAGAACCGCCGGATGCCGCTCGGCGGAATGGCGGCCACTTTGGATGAAACAAACCCATCCCTCACGGGCTCACCGCCATTCTCTGATCATTGCCGTCGTTATCCGTGAATATGACGCCGTCCTGCTTGTAGCGCTTGAGCACGAAGCTGGTCGCCGTTCCGGTAACCGTATCCAGCGTGCTCAGCTTTTCACTGACGAACAGCGCCAGTTCTTTCAGGGTCCTCGCCTCGACGAGCACCAGCAGATCATAGGAGCCGCTCATCAGAAAAACGCTTTTCACTTCGTCAAACTGATAGATCCTTCTGGCGACGGTATCAAAGCCCATATCGCGCTGGGGCGTCACCTTGACCTCGATCATCGCTTCGACTCTCTCCCGTTCCGTCCGGTCCCAGTTGATGATCGGAAGGTAGTGCAGGATGATTTTATCGCGTTCCATTTCTTCGATCGCTTCCGTCGCTTCGGGCACAGAGCACCCCGCCATCGCGGCAACGGTTTCGATCGGCATCCTGCAGTCCTCTTTCAGGATTTCCAGAATCTGGTTTTTGATGTTTTCCATTTATTTCTCCAAAAAAGCCGGCTTGCTTTTCACGCCTTCTTCTTCCACACGGCGGTTCTGGTTCCGGACCGCTTCCAGGCAGGTGGTCTTGCTTTCCTCCAGATGGTGGCGCGTAAGCTCCATCAGGCCTTCCAGGTCTCTTTTTTCCAGAAGATCCGCCATCTGGTGGTGCTCCTTGTGCGCGTTTGTCCTGCGGATCACGCTCGCGATCGTCATCGCGGAAAACCGCTTGATGTATTCTTCCTGGCTGTCGATCACGTGAAGGATCCGGTGTTTGTCCGACAGTTGCTCAATTCCTCTGTGAAATTTCCGGTTCAGCACGGCGAGGCTTTCCGCGTCTTCGATCACCATCGCCTCGTCCATCTGCGTCAGGATGCTCCGCAGCTGTTCGATGTCCTTTTCCGTTACCTTTTCCACCACAGAAGGCAGAAGATGCATCATCATCGCGTTCCGGATGATGTAGATCTCTTCGATATCGCTCAGCGTGAACGCTTTGACGATGACGCCCCGATGCGGCTTGTATTCCACCAGGCCGTCGATTTCCAGTTTCTGCAGCGCTTCCCTCAGAGGCGTCCTGCTGATATGCAGGTATTCCGCGTACACGGTTTCCACGATGCGCGAACCTGCCTCGATCTGCCCGGTGATAATCGCATGCTTCAGCTGTTCGTACGCCACTTCCCGGATTGGCTGATTCTGAGTCAAATCAGAGAACGGTTCCTGCACGGCAACTCCTCCTTCTACAAGCTGAAATCATTCCGTAATGGATACGCTCAGCGTTTTGCAGTTTTTCATCGCCGGAATGATTTTATCCGTCAGACGGAGATTGACCATTTCTCCCGGAGTGAGGATCTTCTTTTTCTGTTTCAGGATCACCTGGTCATCCGCGGTCAGCGTAATGCTGCGGTCCCGGAACACATTGCTGGTCCGGAACATCAGGCTGATATCCTTCAGTCCGTCCCCGCCGCGAATCATCTGCGGCACCACGCCCCTGACGCCGAAACCGTCCGCGACCCGGATCATGACTTCGCTTTCCTCCGCGCGCTTTTCTTTCACATACAGCGCGGCGGCCCTGCCGGCCTTCTGGCTCTCCTCACTCACATAGTCCACCAGATCGTGCACATGCAGCACATTGCCGCACGCGAAAATCCCGGGCACGCTCGTTTCGTAGCGTTCGTTCACCAGCGCGCCGCTCGTTGCGGGTGAGATCTCGATCCCGCATTTTCTGGTCAGTTCGTTTTCGGGGATCAGTCCCACGGAAAGCAGCAGCGTATCGCAGTCAAAGTGCATTTCGGTGCCCGGAATAGGATTGCGCTTCCCGTCCACCTCGGATACCGTAACGCCCTCCACGCGCTCCCTGCCGCGGATATCCGTCACGGTATGGTTCAGATACAGCGGGATCCCGTAATCGTTCAGACACTGAACGATATTCCGGTTCAGTCCGCTCGAATAGGGCATGATCTCCACGCAGGCCAGCACCTTCGCGCCCTGCAGGGTCATGCGGCGCGCCATGATCAGGCCGATATCTCCGCTTCCCAGGATCACGACCCGGCGTCCGGGCATGTATCCCATCAGGTTCACATACTTCTGCGCGGTTCCCGCGCTGTATATGCCGGCGCATCGGTCGCCGGGGATCGCGAGGGCGCCGCGGGGCCTTTCCCTGCAGCCCATTGCCAGCACCACCGCACCCGCACGGTATTTTTCATACCCGCGCTCCCGGCTGACGGCCGTCACGACCCTGTCCGGGGAAACGCCGAGCACCGTCGTCCCGGTTCTGATGTCGATTTTTCTTTTCTCCGCCTCGTCGATATCCCGCTGCGCATATTCCGGCCCCGTCAGCTCCTCGGAAAAACGATGCAGTCCGAAACCGTTATGAATGCACTGGCGAAGGATCCCGCCTGCCCGGTCCTCGCGTTCGAGAACCACGGTGCGAACCCCTTCCTTATCCGCTTCGATCGCGGCCGCGAGTCCCGCGGGACCGCCTCCGATCACAAGAACATCCGTATCAATATAACTCATATCTGTCTCCTCACTGCTTCAGCGTTCCGGTCAGTATGAAGCTCTGTCCTCCGGATTTGGTTATCTGCAGCGGGCTCTTTCCCGTCTCCTGGCAGATGATCTCCAGCACCCTGGGCGAACAGAACCCGCCCTGGCAGCGGCCCATGCCCGCTCTGGTTCTCCGCTTGACGGCGTCAATGGAGCGGGCGGGCACCGGACGGCGAAGCGCGTCGAGGATCTCGGCCTCCGTGATTTCTTCGCAGCGGCATACCAGCCTTCCGTATTCGGGATTTTTCGCGCACGCATCCTCTTTTTCCGCCTCGCTCATTTCGTGGAAAGGCTTCAGAAGCGGCACCGCCTCCGGCACGGAAGCCTTCATCGCGGCGGACAGGAATTCCGCCGCCGCCTGAGCGAGCGCTTCGCCGATGGCGGGAGCAGCCGAAAGACCGGGGCTTTCGATCCCGGCCGCCTCGAAAGCGCCACCGGGCGCTCCCGGCACGGCGCCGATCAGGAAATCTCCCCCGTCCTCATGGGCGCGCACGCCGGCAAATGTCGTGATGACGTTCCGTTTCGAAACCTCCGGCCAGGTCAGCGCGCATTTCTCATATACGAAACCCAGACCCTCCGCCGTCGTTCTTTTATCCCCGGCGTCGGAAATATCCTCCGCGGAAGGGCCCAGCAGCGTGTTCCCGTGCGCGGTCGGCGTCACCAGGACGCCCTTTCCCATCTTGCCCGGAACCTGGAATATGGTACGGCTGAAGGGACACGTTTCCGTTTTGTCCAGCAGATAATACTCGCCTCTGCGAGGCTGAATACGGATCTTTTCCCCGGACATCATGGCGCGCACCCGGTCCGAAGCGCATCCCGCGCAGTTGATGACGCATCTTGCCCGGTACACGCTGCCTCCCGCGTTCACGGTATATACCCCGTTCTCCCAGGAAATCCGCTCAACCGCGCTGTCAAAAACAAACCTGACCCCGCACTGTGCCGCGTGATAGGCCAGCGCAATCGTCATTTCGTAGGGGCTTACGACCGCGCTGTCGGGCACATCCAGGGCCATCACGGCTTTGGGATTGATTTTTCCCTCCAGCCTGATGATCTCGTCTCTGTCGATCAGGCGGAGATGTTCGACTCCGTTTTCAATGCCCTGTTCGTACAGTTTTCTGAGCGTGGGCACCTCATCCTGGTCAAACGCCACAACCAGCGCTCCGTTCCTGCGATAGGGAACGCCGAGCCTGCGCGCGAGTTCCGGATACATTTTTGCGCCTCTGACATTATACTTTGCCTTCAGGCTGCCGCTTTTCGCATCATACCCCGCGTGCACGATACCGCTGTTCGCCTTGCTCGCCCCGCTGGCGACGTCTTCTCCCGCTTCCAGTACCACGCAGGAACAGTCATACCGTGCCAGATACTCCGCGGTCGCGCATCCGATCACGCCAGCCCCGATGATAATACAGTCAGTCATGGACCCTACTCCTTTACCTTGCCGAATCGTTTGCCGATCCGATGGTGTTATTCTACCACATGAAAGAAAGTCTTTCAATGTGCCCCGGCAGATTTATCTTTGCCCGGAAACGGCTGTTTTTTCCCCGCCGCCTGCGGGTCCGAACAGTTTTTCCAGCGCCGTCTCCGTTCCGAGCGCTTCCCTGATCCGTATCGCCTCATCCAGCGTGAACGGAGTCATGCCGGCCATTTTCCGGTTCATGCTCACATAGCTGATATGGATCTGTTCCGCCAGATCCCGCCTCGTCATCCCGCGGATCACCATCTGCGCCTGCAGGATCGGGTATTTCCCGTTTCTCATGTCAGGCTTCCTCCCTCGGAGTGCGTCCGCGCCGACCGTTTTCCGTTTCCCGCGCAAATCCGTGTCAAGGAAAAAAAACATGAATTTTTCGCCATAATTCTGTTTCTTTGCGTACACACCTTTTCCACCCGTTTTCGGGGCTTTCCCCGCCGGCTTTCCATGAAAAGCCGCTGTTTTCAAGGTTTGCCCCGTTTTTTCCGGAGACAAGCAGTTTTCCACATTATCCACCGACTTATCCACTTTTGGAACGGTTATTTTCCTGTTTTCGTGCCGTCTCTGTTGAAAACCGGGGTGGAAAAACCGGGTTATCCACCGTCCGTGTTCCCGCATTTTCCACCGGGCAGGTGCGCTTGAATTGTAAATTATGTTTCGATTTCATTGCGTTTTCATTTCCGGTTTGCCGTATTTCCGCCGCCCTTTTTCCCGAAACGCAGCTGTCCGCGGGCGTTACCCGTTTTCCCGGCTCAGATACGCTTCCACATCTGCGATCTGTTTCAGAACGGAATCCGGTCCGGTCCCGCCCTCGGAGATCCGTTTTTTGACGCACCTTTCCAGGGCGATGCATTCATATACGTCCGCTTCGAACAGGCTGCTCTCTTCTCTGAACGCTTCCAGCGGCATATCCTCCAGGATCCTGCCTTCCCGGATGCATCTGTTCACCAGGCGTCCCGCGATTTTGTAGGCGTCCCGGAAGGGCAGTTTTTTCTGCGTCAGATAATCCGCCAGATCCGTGGCGTTGATGAATCCTTTCTGGGCAGCGGCCTTCATGTTTTCCCGGTTCACCCGCATGGTGGCGATCATGGGAGAAAGGATCCCCAGGCAGGCAAGAACCGTATCGACCGCGTCGAATACGGCTTCCTTGTCCTCCTGCATATCTTTGTTGTAGCAAAGAGGCAGTCCCTTCATCACTGTCAGCAGAGACATCAGATCCCCATATACCCGGCCCGTTTTTCCGCGGATCAGTTCCGCCATATCCGGATTCTTTTTCTGCGGCATGATGGAGGAGCCCGTCGTATAATCGTCATCCAGTTCCACAAAGCGGAATTCCCATGAACTCCAGAGGATCAGCTCCTCCGAAAGGCGGGACAGATGCATCATCAGGATGCTGCACGCGGCGCTTACCTCGAGGGCAAAGTCGCGGTCGCTGACGGCGTCCATCGAATTGGGACAGACCGAATCAAACCCGAGTTCTTCCGCTTCATATCTCCGGTCGGTGTCATAGGTGGTGCCGCTCAGCGCGCACGCGCCGATCGGGGATGCGTTCATGCGCCTGACGGCATCGCGGATCCTTCCGGCATCCCGGATCAGCATCCAGTCGTAAGCAAGAAGGTGCTGTGCGAACAGAACCGGCTGTGCCCGCTGCAGATGCGTATATCCGGGCAGAATGGTCCCGGTGTTTTCTTTTGCCTTGTCCAGCAGCGCCCGGGCGGCGGTATGCACCGCACGCAGGATCTCCCCGCAGGCATCGCGAAGATAGAGCCGCAGATCAAGCGCCACCTGGTCGTTTCTGCTTCTTGCCGTATGCAGTCTTTTCCCGTCCTCGCCGATCCTCGCGGTGAGCTCCTGTTCGATGAACATATGGATGTCTTCCGCTCCCGGATCAAAGGGCAGCCTTCCCGTTTCCAGATCGCCGAGAATGTCCGTCAGCCCCCGAACGATCCTCTCTGCCTCTGTTTCCGTGAGGATCCCCTGTTTGGCGAGCATTTTCGCATGAGCGATGCTTCCCCGGATATCCTGCCTGTACATTTTCTGATCGAACCGGATCGACGAATTGAAATCGTCCGCCGCCGAATCCGTTTTTCCGCTGGTCCTTCCTGCCCAAAGCTTCATATCCCGTTCAACCCTCCTGTCCGGCAATACGTTACATTCAAAACTTCAGTCCGTTATGCCCCGTGCCTTCTACAGCACGATGTCGCCCGGGCGGAATCCCTCCGGCATGGGTTCCTCCGAGAGAAAGCGGAACGTCTCATCCTCCAGGACGGGCAGAAACGCTTCAAACGGAATCCGGTCGAATTCCATCGCCCATCCGCTGGCGCCGAACCATCCTCCCTCCACGGCCTTCAGATGCACGTCCCGGGCCAGCTTCGTCCTGTTGGAACAGTCATGCACCAGAACAGGCCATTTTTCCAGATCGGCTTCCCGCATCAGTTCCAGCGTCAGCTCCCGGCTGAACGTCGGGCTCAGATACCCCAGCCGCGTCATATACATGCTGCAGCCGAGGTAATTGGGAAGGTTGTTTTCGTTCAGATGAAGTTCCGCGCAGTTGATGAACCTGATCCCGCTTGTAAGGATCCGCTCTTTTTTCCGGTGGAAAGCCTCGAAAAACTCCTCTGTCATCGGCGTTTCCACCCCTACCGCCGGCAGGCAGGAGGCCGCTTCCTTCATATGGCCGATGACCGCGTCGCTGCACCCGGACGCGCCCAGATTGAACCGCAGTTCATCCAGCCCGGCGTCCGCGAGCATCTGCAGGTTTTTCTCCGTCGCAAGCGTTCCGTTTGTATACATATGCTGATACACGCCGCCCCGGTGCATCTGACGGATGATGTCCGCGTACGCTTCGATTTCCATGAACGGCTCAAGATACACATATGCGACTCCGGTCGGTTTGTTGGGCATGCGCAGCAAAAGAGGAAGATCGTCCGCACGGTACCTGGTCCCCCCGATCTCCCAGTACCCTTCTCCCACGGGCGGCTGTTCGTCGAGCGCCCCGTAATCGTAGCAGAAGGGACAGCGCAGGTTGCACCGGTTGGTTTTCCTGACGGCGCTCAGACCGTTTCCGAACAGGCAGGACCTGCACCCCTTCGGAAACAGACTTTCGTCTCCCACATAATCCGTCATGCCGTCCATCGTCCTGCGTCCCGGTATTTTTTCCTGCAGAAGCCGGATTTTTTCCTCCTGTGCCGCCTCGATCTGACTGAGCACGGCAAGCGCGATCTCCGTCTGTCTGGGAGACAGTTCCTCATCCGGGGGCATCTGCGCGAAAAAGCGGAACCACATCAGCGCGTCTTTTTTTCCGATCTTCATCTTTCCACCTTCAACAACAGCGCCGGGCCTGTGCCCGGCAAGCTGCTATTCATGAATTTCTTTTTCCCTGAGTTTTTCGGCGTACAACCTGATTTTTTCAAACGTTTCCATGCTCAGGTCGTGCTCGATCCTGCAGGCGTCTTCCCGCGCGTGCTTCTCGTCCACGCCGAGCCTGCACAGCAGCTCGGTCAGCACCCTGTGGCGTTCATAGATCCGCTCGGCGATCTCCCTGCCCTTATCCGTCAGGATGATCCATCCCGTCCCGTCGCGCGTGATATACCCGTTCTCCGCAAGGCGCTTGATCGCGTAACTGACGGAAGGCCTTGTGATACCGAGCTCGGCCGCGATATCCACCGAACGGATATAGCCGTGCTTTTCTTTCAGGATCAGCATCGACTCCAGATAATCTTCCGCCGATTTCATAATCTTCATCGTCAAAACCCGCCTTTCTGCGTGCAGAATAGCACACTTTCATCCCGAATGCAAGAATATCATTGTTCCTTTGACATATTTTCTTTCTCGCTATATAATAAGAATGATATCTGTTGGAGGTGCTGTGCCGGATGGATGACATTTGTTTGGGAGATGTTGTCAAAACCAGAAAAAAGCATCCGTGCGGCAGCGATGTATGGACGGTGATCCGTACGGGTGCGGATATCAAAATCCGCTGCCGGGGATGCGGCCGTATCGTCATGCTTGACAGAGCGGCTTTCCTCAAACGCAGAAAAGCGCTCCTGTCCCGGGGCAGCGGCCATACATTCCCGCAGGCAGAATGCACTTTGCCGACAGACCTTACATCATCAAATCAAACGGAGGACCAACATGACTGAACAGCAGCCCGACATCAAAAAAACCGAACCCGCCAAAGGCGGCAGAAAAGAAAAAAAGAAAAAGGAACTCAGTCCGGTGAAATACGAAATCATGAGCTGGGTCGTTACGCTTCTTTGCGCGCTGGCCATTGCGATGGTGATCCGCATGTTTGTTTTCGAACCCATCAGGGTCGACGGCACCAGCATGACCAATACCCTGCAGAACAACGAAATCGTTTATGTGTCAAAGCTCGATTATCTCTTCGGCTCCGTACAGCGCAACGATGTGGTGATCTGCCGCTATCCGAACCGCACCGGAGGCTCGTTCGCGCTCGGCGCGGGGCTGTCGCTTGACAGTTACACCCTCTTTGTCAAGCGCCTTGTCGCCCTTCCCGGGGACACCGTCATGATTTCCGGCGGAAAGCTGTATGTGAACGGCTCCCTGGTCGAGGATCCCGAGTTCATGGGATCTGTGCCCCGTGACTTTTCCGAGATCACCCTCGGGGAAGATCAGTATTTCGTGATGGGTGACAACCGTCTCACCAGCCATGACAGCCGCGCGTCCGACGTGGGGCCCATCCATCGGAACATGATCATGGGCAGGGTCCGTTTCGTACTCTGGCCGCTGAACCGCATCCGCGGCATCCGCTGACAGGAGAAGCGGCCATGCGGATCGCGGTTTTCGGCGCCGGTTCCCTGGGCGTGGTTCTCGGCGCCTGTCTGACAAAAGCCGGGCTCGATACAGTCCTGATTCACCGCAATCCCGTGCATGTCGCCGCTCTGAACCGGGACGGCGCAAGGGTGAAGGGCACGGTGGAAATGACGGTTCCCGTCAGGGCCATGCTCCCCGATGAAATGACGGGCAGGTGGGATCTGATCCTGCTCGTAACCAAACAGTCCGAAAACAGAAAGACAGCAGAATTCCTGAAACCGCTTCTCTCGGACGACGGCATCGTCTGCACGCTGCAGAACGGTCTTCCGGAGGCGCTTCTCTGCGAGGTGCTGGGCGAAAGGCACGTGATGGGCTGCACCGTATCCTGGGGCGCCACGCTTCTGGAGCCCGGCGTTTCGCGCCTCACGAGCGCGCCTGACAGTCTTTCCTTCGGTCTGGGCCCGATCGACGGCAAATGGGATACGCGCTGTGACCGGGTGAAGGCGGTCCTTGAAAACATGTGCCCGGTCGAAATCGTTCCGGATCTGAAAAGCGTGAGATGGAGCAAGCTGCTGATCAACGCCGCATTCTCGGGACTGGGCACAGTCTTTGGCTGCACCTTCGGCGAAGTGGCGGCAAATCCCGAATCCAGAAAAATCTGCC
The DNA here is from genome assembly GCA_902796115.1 of uncultured Eubacteriales bacterium. Lineage (GTDB taxonomy): Bacteria > Bacillota > Clostridia > Christensenellales > Aristaeellaceae > RUG756. The sequence continues at coordinate 26 of CADBNX010000502.1, read as the reverse complement.
TGGATCTGATCAGGGAATGCATCGAC
>CADBNX010000501.1 GCA_902796115.1 uncultured Eubacteriales bacterium | reverse complement strand
ATCCGACCGATGCGGTTCTGCTGAATATCAACCATTTCCATATCCTGAACGAACGCTACGGAAAAGAATCCGGGAATGAAGTGCTCAAATGCATCGCGGACCGGCTGCGGGAAACGGTATCCGAAACCGACGGCATCGTGTGCCGGGAAGAGGCGGACACTTTTCTTGTTTACTGTCTGCACAGGGACGATTATGAAGCTTTCCTGGACCGGGTCTGTGCGGACATGAAGGAAAAATACCATATCCGTATCCGGATGGGCGTCTATTCACAGACGGATCACGGCATCAGCATGGAGCAGCGTTTTGACCGTGCCAGGCAGGCCGCGAATGTGATCAAAGGCAGTTTTTCGGGGTTTGTGGGCACCTATGACGCGTCCATGCACGAAAAAGAGGTATTTTCGGAACAGCTGATGGAAGACTTCCATACGGCGCTCCGGGAAAAGCAGTTCATGGTGTTTTATCAGCCCAAATTCGATATCCGCCCGGAGAAGCCTGTGCTCAACAGCGCCGAAGCGCTTGTCCGCTGGAAGCATCCGAAGCTCGGCCTTGTCAGTCCGGGCGTCTTTATTCCGGTTTTTGAAGAGAACGGACTGATCCGGGAGCTGGATACGTATGTATGGGCGGAAGCGGCCGCGCAGATCCGGAAGTGGAAGACCGCATTGGGAAGGACGATTCCCGTTTCCGTCAATGTCTCCCGCATCAACCTCTATGATCCGCAGCTTCCGGAGACCCTGTCGGGCATTGCGAGGAACGCGGGTCTTGAGCAGAGCGATCTTCGGCTGGAAATCACGGAATCGGCCTATACGGACAGCTCCGAACAGATCATCGACATGGTAAACAACCTGCGGAATCAGGGATTTCATATAGAAATGGACGATTTCGGCACAGGATATTCTTCGCTGAATATGATTACGGCCCTGCCGATCGATGCCCTGAAGCTGGATATGAAGTTTATCCAGGCCGCTTTCCGGGAGCAGATGGATACCAGGCTGCTGAGGGCGATCATCTGGATGGCGCAGTCGCTCGGGCTGCCCATCATTGCCGAAGGCGTGGAAACGGCGGAACAGATCTTTTCACTGAAGGTTCTGGGCTGTGACTATGTGCAGGGCTATTACTTTTCCAGGCCGCTTCCCCCGGATGAGTTCGAAGCGTTTGTTGTCAGCCATGCCTGACGGTGAAAAAGGAACGCAGACACCGAAGCGCTGCGCCTGACCGGTACGGCGGCGGATGACGCGCAGGAATAAGGAGGCCGGCAGGATGATCGGAAAACATACCGGAAAGACAATCGGGCGGAGGAGAATTGCTTTCTTCCTGTGGCTGCTGTATGCGGCAGGCTGCTTCATTCCTTTTTCTGCCGTCCGCGCCAGGGAGAAGGATGCCGCGCCGGTACGGGTCGGATACTATGAGAACGAGGTTTTCCAGGAGGGCGCAGCGGAAGGAGCGGTCAAAACCGGTTATGCCTATGAGTATTACCGCAAGCTTTCCGAATATACCGGCTGGGATTACGAATATGTGTACGGGGGATACAGCGAGCTCTATCAGATGCTGCTGGAGGGCAGAATCGATCTGCTGGCGGGACTGGCCTGGAAGGAGGAGCGCGCCGGGCTCATCAGCTACCCGCAGGCCATTATGGGGAGCGAGGCGTATTATCTTGTCAAGCAGGACACGGCGACGGAGATCACGGCGGATCCCGCCACCCTGAACGGGAAAAGGATCGGTGTTCTGGACAGCGCCATGGTAAGCGTGCTGCGCCGCTATCTTGAGGAGCACGGGGTAGAGGCGGATGTGGCCGTCTATCCGGATCATGCGCCGCTGTTTGCTGCGTTCGATTCCCGGGAGCTGGATGTTTTTGTCGCGGAAAGCGACGGCTCATATGCCAGAGAGCATGCGGAGGTGCTGTTTGCATTCGGATTCTCGGATTATTACCTGTGCGTGAGCATCACGCGGCCCGACCTGCTGGCCGAACTGAACGCAGCGCAGACGCTGCTGGCCGCGGAGGAGCCGAACTATCTCAATTCCCTCAGCGCGAAGTATTACTCTGTCAGTGTGACCACACGCGCGTTTTCCGATGCCGAAAGAGAGTGGATGGAAACGCATGATGCGGTTCGTATCGGCTATCTGGAAAACTATCTGCCCTACAGCGACACGGATGAACAGGGACAGGCAACGGGCCTGATCAGGGACATCATCCCGGAAATCCTGAAAGCGCTCGGGATTTCGGAGATCTCCGTGACATACCGCGGCTACGGCAGTTATGACGAGATGATCTCCGACATGGGTACGGGCGCGATCGATGTCTCGTTTCCGGTGGGCGGGGGCCTGTATTATTCCGAAATGAACGGGATCTATCAGTCCAATCCCGTTGTGTCGGCGTCCACGGAAATCGTGTTCAGGGGAAACTACAGCGAAGACACGGTTTCACGCTTTGCGGTCAATGAGAACAACCGGATGCAGTATTACTATGTCCGCACGAATTTTCCGGACGCGGAGATCGTTTTCTGCCCATCCATCGACGACTGCCTTTCCGCGGTTCTCTCCGGCAGGGTGAGCTGCACGACCCTGAACGGCCTGCGCGCCAACGATATCCTGAAAAACAGCAGATACAAGGGCCTTTCCCTTCATCAGACAAACCGGAATGATGACCGGTGCTTCGGCGTGAAGATCGGCAATGAAGGACTTCTGAAACTGCTGAACCGGGGCGTCAACGCGATCGGAAGCGACTTCGCACAGAACGTTTCCTACCGGTACACCGGCGGGCTTTATTCCTATGGCTTTATGGATGCGATCCGGGATCATATGGCGCTGATCGGGTCTGTGATCCTCGCCGTCGGGACACTGGTGGTATTTCTGCTGATCCGGGATTCCCGGAGAACGAGGAAAGAAGCACGCGAAAAAGAAGCGGCGCGTCTCGAACTGGAGGGAAAAAACCGGGAACTGGCCGAAAGCAGGGAAGCGCTGTCCCTGGCGCTGAATGACGCGGAACACGCAAACCGCGCCAAAACGACGTTTCTCAACAACATGTCCCACGACATCCGCACGCCGATGAATGCCATCGTCGGCTTTACCGCGCTGGCGGCGGCACACATTGACAACAGAGAGCAGGTGAAGGACTATCTGGGAAAGATTTCCGTTTCCAGCCAGCACCTGCTGTCTCTGATCAATGACGTGCTGGATATGAGCCGCATTGAGAGCGGTAAAATGACGATCGAGGAGACAGAGGTCTGCCTGCCGGAAATGATTCATGATCTCAGAACCATTGTCCAGGCGAATCTGTCCGCGAAGCAGCTGGAATTCCATATCGATACGCAGAATGTTGTCAACGAGAGTATTATTACGGACAGGCTGCGGCTCAACCAGGTCCTGCTGAACATTCTGTCCAACGCCATCAAGTTTACCCCCAACGGCGGTATGATCAGCTTCCGTGTGATTGAAAAACCCGCCGCCTCCGCCGGGTCGGCCTGTTTTGAATTCCGTATCAGGGATAACGGCATCGGAATGAGCGAAGAATTTCAGAAGACCATTTTTGAAGCCTTTACCCGTGAGAAGACCAGCACCGTCAGCGGGATCCAGGGCACCGGGCTGGGCATGGCCATCACAAAGAATATCGTGGATATGATGGGCGGCACCATCCGGGTGACCAGTGCCGAAGGACAAGGCAGCGAATTCATTGTCAGCATTCCCTGCAGGATCGGCGAAACGCCGACCAGGTTTGAGGAACTGCCGGAGCTGAACGGACTGCGCGCGCTGGTGGCGGACGACGACACCGATACCTGCCTGTCCGTATGCTCCATGCTTCGTGAGATCGGCATGCGGCCGGACTGGACGATTTCCGGCAAAGAGGCGGTTGTCCGGGCGAAGGAAGCCCTGGAGCACGCGGACGAATTCAGGGCATATATCATTGACTGGATGATGCCGGACCAGAACGGGATCGAGACGGTCCGGCGCATCAGAAAAATCATCGGCGAAAGCGTACCCATCATTATCCTGACCGCTTATGACTGGGCCGATATCGAGAAGGAAGCGAGGGAAGCGGGCGTTACGGCGTTCTGCTCCAAGCCGATCTTTATGTCGGAACTGAGAAACGTGCTTGGACAGCCCTTCCGCGTTTCCCGGCAGGCTCCCGCGCAGGAGGAAAAACCGGCTGATTTTACGGGCAGGCGGATCCTGCTGGCCGAAGACAATGAAATGAATCAGATGATCGCGGTCGCGATCCTCGAACAGGTCGGTTTTGCCGTGGATATCGCAAAGGACGGTACGGAGGCAGTCGAAAGGATGAGCAGCGCGCCGGCCGGTTTCTACGATATCATTCTGATGGATATTCAGATGCCGCACATGGACGGGTATGAAGCCGCGAAGCGGATACGCGGGATGGAAGATCCCGCAAAGGCGTCGATCCCCATTGTCGCCGTGACCGCGAACGCATTCGAGGAGGATCGGAAAACCGCGCTGGAATCCGGGATGAACGGGCATCTGGCCAAGCCGTACGATATCTCTGCGATCATGGAAACCCTGAACAGACTGCTTTGCTGAGCCGCCGGGCGGGCATGGGCGGACTGTTTACTCAGAACGGGAGACGGATCCGATGAAAAACAAACGGAAAAATCAGGCGGTTATGACTGCGGCCGCAGGCGCCTTTCTGGTCCTGGCAATTCTGGTATTTGGGACGGTATGGACCGGAAAAAGCGCGCAGCGGGATACGGTCGGCGCCGCACGTTCCGTAAGCCTGCTGTTTCTGGACGAACTGGCCGGAAGGCGCGAACAGGTAGTCGAGGACAACCTGAGGGACAATATCAACATCATCCACATCGCCGTCGGCATGATCGACGGTGAGGATCTGCGCGATTTGGAGCATCTGCGGGAATACCAGCGGAATATGAAGCGTCTCTTCAGCCTGGAACGTTTCGCATTTGTCGATGAGGACGGACTGGTCTATACGGCGGACGAGGGGATCACGGATGATTTGCAGCGGTATTCTTTCCGGCCCGGAACGCTGACAGGACCGGAAATTTCCGTCAGGGATCCGGAGACGGCGGAGAAAAAAGTCGTGATCGCGGTTCCGATACGGGAATACGGCTTTCAGATCGAAGGGAAACGGCTGGCGGTATGCTTTATGGAAATTAACATGAACGTCATGCTGCACGGCGTCTCCATGCAGTCCCGGAACACGGACGCGACGTTCTGCAATATCTATGCCGGCGGCGGGACCGCGCTGAGCGACGCGGTTCTCGGCGGTCTCGCGGCAGAAGGCAATCTTCTTTCTGCGCTGGAGCGGGCGGAGTATGAAGCGGGATATTCATATGAACAGGTGGTCCGTGATTTCAGCGAAGGAAACAGAGGGGTCGTGGCGTTCTCATACAACGGGGTCCGGGAGATGCTCAGTTATGTTCCGGTGGAAGGGACCGACTGGCTCCTGACTTATCTCATCCGGGAAAGCGTCATCAGTGACCGGATCGGCTCCGTGACCGGCGGGATTCTCCGCAGGAGCCTGGTGCAGTCGATCCTGACGGCGCTGGTGCTCGGAATCATTTTTACATTCATTATCATCCAGATGGGAAAGAACGCACGTCTGGCACTGGAGAAAGAGACACTCGAAGCGGAAAACCGGATCAGGCACGAGAAGATGGAGAAGCAGATTGCCCTGCAGGAGCAGCTGCTGGAACAGCGCGCCCTGCAGGAACAGCGGGACAGGATGATCACGGCACTCGCGTCGGACTACCGGAGCGTCTATTATGTCGACCTGGACAAAGATGAGGCGATCTGTTACCGGGAGGATCCGCGGTTTGCGGAAGCCCCGGCGGCGGGCGCCGTTTTTTCATTCTCGCGGGACTTCGCGTCTTTTGCGGATAATCATGTGGCTGAGAACTACCGGGAAGGCTATCTGAATTTCATCCGGCCGGAGAATATCCGTGCCGCGCTGCAGAAGCAGCAGCTTATTTCCTATCGTTTCCTGGAAGTGCTTGACGGAAAGGAATCCTACGCCATGCTCCGCATGGCAGGCGTGCGGCATCCCGAGGACAGGACCGATCATCTGATCCATGCCGTCGGAGTCGGCTTTTCCGATATCGACGAAGAAATGCGGCAGTCCATGTCTCAGCAGAGAATGCTGAGCGAGGCTTTAAGCGCCGCGGAACAGGCCAATCGGGCCAAGACGGCATTCCTGTCCAACATGAGCCATGAGATCCGCACGCCCATGAACGCAATTATCGGCCTGGACAGCCTTGCGCTCCGCAATCCCGGCCTCCCGGCGGAAACGCGGGAGTACCTGGAAAAAATCGAAGGAAGCGCGCGGCATCTGCTGGGCCTTATCAACGATATCCTTGACATGAGCCGCATCGAGTCCGGCCGCATGGTGCTGCGCATGGAAGAATTCTCTTTCCGCGACATGCTCGAGCAGATCAACACCATGGTCATGGCTCAGTGCGGGGAAAAGGGACTGCGGTACGAGTGCACGGTGGCCGGAGGCGTCAGTGATTATTACATCGGCGATAATATGAAGCTGAAGCAGGTGCTCATCAATATCCTGTCCAACGCCGTCAAATTCACGAACGCGCCCGGCAGGGTGACGCTGAGTGTGGAAAGGACCGCCGCGTTTGAGGATCAGGCCACATTGCGGTTTACGGTCAGGGATACCGGGATCGGCATGGATCCGTCCTTTATCCCCAGGGTGTTTGATTCCTTTACGCAGGAGGACAGCAGCAGGAACAACAAATACGGCAGCACGGGACTGGGCATGGCGATAACGAAGAATATTGTGACCCTCATGAACGGAACCATCACCGTCGAATCGCAAAAAGGCGTCGGAACCGAATTTTCCGTTGTCCTGACACTGAAGCGCAGCGATCATCAGGGGCCGGCGGTCAGCTTTATCAAAGCGAAGGACATGCGGGTGCTGATTGTGGACGATGAAGAGGTTGCGGCTGAGCATGCAAGAGTCATTCTGGACGAGGTGGGCATCAAAGCGGATACCTGCTGCCGCGGAGCCGACGCCTTACGCATGATGGAAATTGCCCATACGAAGCATATGCCGTACAATCTTGTCCTGCTGGACTGGAAAATGCCGGAGATGGACGGGCTCGAGCTCACCCGCAGGATCCGAAGGCTCTATGACAAAGAAACCACCGTCATCATCCTGACTTCTTTTGACTGGGATGAGATCATGGAGGAGGCGCTGCATATCGGCGTGGACAGTTTTCTGGCCAAGCCGCTTTTCGCGTCCAACGTGATCGCTGAGTTTGAACGCATCGCGCGCAAGAACAACATGAGCCTGTTCCGCGTGAAGAAACGGGCGGATCTCAAAGGACGCCGCATCCTTCTGGCGGAAGATATCATCATCAATGCCGAGATCATAAAGCAGCTTCTGACGATAAAGGAAGCCCGGATCGACCATGCCGAAAACGGCCGGATCGCGCTGGACATGTTTGCCGGGAGCGAACCCGGGTATTACGACGCCGTGCTGATGGATATCCGCATGCCGGAAATGGACGGACTGGAAGCGGCGGCGGCGATCCGGGCGCTGGACAGGGAGGACGCGCGCACGGTTCCCATCATCGCCATGACCGCCAACGCCTTTGACGAGGATGTTCAGCGTTCTCTGCAGGTAGGCATGAACGCCCATCTGTCCAAACCGGTCGAACCGGAACATCTGTATCAGACACTGGAGGAGATGATCTGGGAAACGGACAGACACCGGACACCGGAAACCTGATGCGGATTATGCCGGTTTGTGCGGTTTGTGCGTTCTATTGACGCTTTCTTTTCTTCCGGTTATAATAT
>CADBNX010000500.1 GCA_902796115.1 uncultured Eubacteriales bacterium | reverse complement strand
CTGTGGAGCATATTCGATTTTCTGATGCCGGGCTTCCTGTACACTTCCTCCGAATTCACGGAACGCTTCGAAACCCCGATCACGCGGCAGAAAAACCAGGCCGCGGCGGAAAAGCTTTCCCGCATGACGGAGCCCTTCATCCTGCGCCGGAAAAAGACGGACGTGCTGCGCGATCTGCCGGAAAAAATCGAGGAAACGCGTTCTTCCGCCATGGAGGAGGATCAGCGCCGGCTTTACGACGCGCAGGTCGTGCATATGCGTTCGCTGATCAACGCCTCCTCCGACAGCGGGGAGGATAAAATGCGCATCCTCGCGGAAATCACCCGGCTTCGCCAGCTCTGCTGCGACCCTTCCCTGCTGTTTTCGGATTACCGGGGCAGCAGCGCCAAGCGCGCAGCGTGCCTGGAGCTGGTGCAGAGCGCGATCGACGGCGGACACCGCATGCTGCTCTTCTCCCAGTTCACCTCCATGCTGAGCCTGCTGGCGGAGGATCTGAAACGTGAGAACATCCCCTTTTACACCATCACCGGCGCCACCCCGAAGCAGGAGCGTCTGCGTCTCGTGAACGAGTTCAATGCCGGGGATGTGCCCGTCTTCCTGGTTTCGCTGAAAGCGGGCGGCACCGGGCTGAACCTGACCGGGGCGGACCTGGTGATCCATTACGACCCCTGGTGGAACCTGGCGGTGCAGAACCAGGCCACCGACCGTGCCCACCGCATCGGACAGACGAGGCGGGTCACCGTGGTACGCCTCATCGCGGCCGAAACCATCGAGGAAAAAATCATTGAGCTCCAGGAAGCCAAGCGCGAGCTTGCGGACGCGATCATCAGCGGTCAGAACACCTCGCTGATGAGCCTGTCCCGCGAAGAACTGCTGGAACTGATCGGGTAGTCCCGAAAGTCATGCGTCCCATTCGGAAGGAGGAAAGAAACATGAACCCAGCACAGTATACGGATTACAACGCGAAACTTGCCGTACCCGACCGGCTGTTCACCCCGCTGCACGGGGTACGCCTGACCGGCGGTCTCTTCCGGCAGGTGTTTGACAATAACATCGTCTTCATCCAGCGGCTCGAAATGGACAGGATGCGCTACTGGTTTGACGTCAAGAGCGGCCGGAAACCCAGCGCCCTTCCCTACCCCGGACATTTCGAAGACAACCTGAAAGGCCAGACGGCTTCCCAGTATCTGATGGGCGCGGGCAACGCGCTGCGCTGGGAGGAGCATCCCGCGCTGCGCGCGGGCGTGAATGAAATCATCGATTTTCTGGAAGCGAACGCGGAGGACGACGGTTTCCTGATGCCGATCGACAAACGGAATTTTGCTTACCGGGAATACCCGCACTATGTGCGCATCTGGCTCACCTACGGGCTCATCGCGGCCGCGCGCGCGGGCAATCCGAAAGCCTTCCCGCTGCTGCGCCGCTGGCAGGACTGGTTCAATCACTGCCCGGATCTGCCTGTCATCCGCTACCTGGAGCTGGCCTTCCAGGGAGTGGTGGCTTCACCGAGCGTGTATATGACGGAAATCGGGCGCAGCGAGGATATGGACGTCTGCCGGCAGTATTATGAGGAGACCTGGCGTCTGGCCCAGTTCATCGCGCAGGAGAAGGACGCCGTGCACGTGCGCCGGCAGCACGGCATCGAGCCGCACACCCACGGCAGCGAAATCGAAGCCTTCGAGGGCTACCTGGACCTGTACCGCTATTACGGCGCTCCCTACCTGCTCAACGCCGTCCTCGGATTCCGCAAAATGTACAAAGAGCACTGGCAGCATGTGGGCGGCGGCATCGTGATGATCGAAACGCTGAACAACGGCAATCCCCTGTATCCGGACAGCCGCTACTTCCTGAAGGAGCACGGCGGCCTCCGCAGCGCCTACAACGAGCTGTGCTGCTCCTCGTTCTGGCTGCACCTCAACCAGCGCCTGCACCGGCTCTTCCCGGACGTGGAGGAATATGTCTTCGAAATCGAGCAGACCCTGTACAACATCGCCGTCGCGGATCAGAACGGGACGGAGGACATCCGCTACTGTGCGTATCTGGACGATCAGAAGCAGAAGCCCGTGCGGCTCAACCACTGCTGCTCCGGCGTGGGCACCCGCATCTTCGGGTCCCTGCCGGAATACCTGTTCACCCTGAACCGGAACACGCTGTCCTGCGATCTCTATGCCGCGTGCGAACTCACCTGGGATACGGAGCATCAGACCGTCACCGTGACGGAAGAAACGGATTACCCGCTCGACAGCGCCGTCCGCATCCGCTTTGACATGGCGCGAAGCGAACAGTTCACCCTCCGGCTGCGTATCCCGCATTATCTGACAGGCCCGGTCACCGTCCTGCTGAACGGAAACCCGCTCGCGCAGGGACAGCCCGGAAGCTACCTGGTGCTCCCGCGCATCTGGCAGCCGGGAGACACGCTTGATTTCCGTATGGAATTTGCCTGGGCAGTTCATCCGTATCACGGCGAGGATGAAGAACCCGGGTTTGACCGTTATTCCTATACCTACGGTCCGCTGCTGATGGCGGTCGTGGGCGGGCGCAATCATGAAAAGGGCATTGTGCTCTCCGGCACGGGAGACAGCCTCCCCGCAGGGCTCCGTCCCGGAGAAAAGCCGCTGTGCTTTGTCCCGGAAGCAGACTCCGCTTATACGGTTGCCCCGTATTACGCGCTGCAGGAAGAGCGCTTCACCTGCTTCCCGATGTTCGCGCAGACAGAGAAGGCTTAAGACTGCCGCGGCATATCGTTCGGTCTGATTGTTCTTCACATGCTTTTTCAGGAATTGATACGGTCCGGGTAACGAATTGTTACCCGGGCCGTATTGATCTGAGCAAAGCGGTTCGGTATAATACATACGGAAAGGAGTTGGTACGTATGAAACAGGTATTGCTGCTGGGGGATTCCATCCGCATGGCGTATCAGGAGGCGGCCGCGCAGCGGCTGCGGGATCGCTGCGAGGTGGTGTGGCCCAAAGAGAACTGCCGCTTTGCGGCCTATACGCAGAATTCACTCCGTTTCTGGCTGCGGGAATGGCCGCACCCGGATCTGATCCACTGGAATAACGGGCTGTGGGATCTGTGCATCCTGTATCAGGAGGACGGCTGCTTTACGCCGCTTGAGGAGTACCTGCGCTCCCTTTCCGTGATCCTGCGCGAGCTGAGGGCCACCGGCGCGCAGGTGGTCTTCGCCACCTCCACCCCGGCGCATCCGAAAAAAGAGGTGCTTCCCGGCCCGTTTCCGCCCTGCATCCACCGCAGCGATGTGATCCGCTACAACGCGGCGGCCTGCCGCCTGATGCGGCGCGAAGGCGTCCCCGTGAACGATCTGTTCGCGGTCATGGACGGACGTGAGGAGGAACTGGTGTCGGACGATCTGATCCACCCCACCGAACAGGCGGTTCAGCTGCTTGCGGACAGGGTGGCGTCCTGCATCCTGGACATGCTGGATCGGGAGGAAGGCAAATGAGAAAGGGCACGCTGCTGTTTTTCTTCAGCGACGAAGCGGGATCCTCCGCCTCCGTCATTCCCACGCTCTCCGCGCTGGCATCCGCCGTCGGCGCCGATTTTGAGTCCTATGTATGCACCAGGGCCTGGTCCTGGCAGGGCGCGGTGCTTCCGGCAGAAGGCAACGGGCACCTGGAATCCTTTTATTACCTGGCCAATTTTTATGAAGAGATCCTCTACTGCAGCCTGACCGCCACTCCCTCCGGCCAGTTCCGTCGGGAGGTGCTCGCCTTCGGCGGGCATGTGATTTCCGCGCGCGGCACGGATGAACAGGCGGCGTTTTATCTGGACGTCTTCCGTTATTTTGCTCTTCCCCTGCCCGCGGCGGCGCTCATCCTGCCGGACGCGAAGCCCGGCGAAAAGGACCTGGCGCCGTTCTGCTGCCGGGATATCCTGCGCCTGAAAGCTCTCGGCATCGGCGAGCGGGCGTGGCTGCGGGATGAGGGGCTGCTGCGCGAAAACGGTGTGGAAAATGTACTGAGTGTATACTGCGCCCCG
>CADBNX010000499.1 GCA_902796115.1 uncultured Eubacteriales bacterium | reverse complement strand
TTTTATTGCCTGCCCGGCGTGCTGCTGTATCCATTCAGCTTCAACACCATGGGGCAGGGATATCTGTCCTCCTATTATCTGGTGCGTATGGCCGGATGGCTGGGCGCGCTGGTGCTGCTGCTGATCCTCTCGCGTCTGCTGTACACCTGCGCGCTGTCCGTCAGGCGTTACGGCACCGTTCCGGCGTTCCTGAACGCCGGCCTTCTCTGCTTCGCCGTTTACTGCTTCGGCCGTTACTTTGTGCCGTGGGTCAACCGGGCCAAGTGGCTGAAGTGGCCCGTAAAATATTCCGACGCGGCCTATGGCTGGATCGGAAACTGGATGATGTTCACCGCCAATCACAGCATGCTGTTCATCTGGCTGACAGCGGCCATTCCCGTTTTGATGGCCCTGATCCTCTTCCGCCGGGGAACCGTGATCCGTGAACCGTATGACAATCCCGCCCGGTTCCGGAAGCTGAAAGCCCGGAACCGGCACTGGCGGCGCGTTGCCGCGGGCTTGCTTGCATGCGTGATGCTTTGTATCGTCATCATGACGGCGGTCAAGACCGATGACACCAGACAGGTGGAGCTGTCCGCGCCGGAGGCTTATACCGTGGATCGGGAAGCCGGGGTCGTTCTGGTGCCCATGGAGGGCGTCATCGACGGACACCTGCACCGCTTTGAATATAAAACCGAAAAAAATATCAATGTGCGCTGGATCGTGGTGAAAAAGCCCAATTCCGCGGCCTTCGGCGTAGGCCTGGACGCCTGTGAGGTCTGCGGCAACGCCGGCTACTTCGAACGCGGCGGACAGATCATCTGCAAGAGGTGCGACGTGGTGATGAACATCAATACCATCGGCTTCAAGGGCGGCTGCAACCCCATTCCCCTGCCTTATGAAGTAAAGGACGGATTCCTCGTTTTCAGGCTGAGCGATATTCTTGCGGGTGAAAAAGAATTCAGGTAAGGAGGGCGCTTTGCCATGCTGTTCCGGATGATTCGCGGCGTGCTCTTTCACCAGAAGGGCAAAATGCTGCTGATCGCGCTGACCATTATGCTGGGCGCTTCCCTGGCTACGGGCATGCTCAACGTGGTGATGGGCGTGGAAGAAAAAGTCAATAAAGAGCTGAAGAATTACGGTGCCAACATTGTGGTAAAACCAAAGGATTCCTCCCTGCTGGCCGACATCTATGATGTGAGCGGAGGGACGGAACTGAACACCGCCTGGCTGCGGGAGGATGAGCTTGGAAAAATCAAGACCATCTTCTGGGCGTTCAACATCGTGGATTTCACACCTTTCCTGGACGCACCGGTAACGCTGCCGGACGGAAGCCGGGCAAAAATCACGGGAACCTGGTTCAACCATCACCTGGATCTGCCCACCGGCGAAAGTCTGGATACAGGCGTAGCAAGCATGCGCTCCTGGTGGGATGTGACAGAGGGGCGCTGGCTGGACGAACGGGATCAAAACGCGGGCGCCGAGGTCATGGCCGGTGCCCTCCTGGCCCGGAGAATGGGCTGGCACGCGGGAGACACCGTACGCATCACCGCCGCTCAGGGTGAAAAGGACGTCACCGTCGCCGGCATCTTTGACGCGGGCGGCGATGAGGATGAGCAGCTGTTTGCCGCGCTGGATCTGGTGCAGGACCTGACGGGGATGGAGAACAAGGTCGCCTCGATCGAGGTTTCGGCGCTGACCACGCCGGATAACGAACTGGCCCGCCGAGCGGCCCGCAATCCCACCGCGCTTTCCTCCCGCGACTATGAAACCTGGTACTGTACAGCCTACGTCAGCGCTGTCTGCTATCAGATCCAGGAGGTCATTGGCGGCTCCGTGGCCAGTGCGGTCCGTAAGGTGGCGGAAAGCGAAGGCACCATCCTGGACAAAACGAAACTGCTCATGATCCTGATCACCGCGCTGAGTCTGATCGGCTCTGCCCTGGGCATTTCCAATCTTGTGACAGCCTCCGTGATGGAGCGCGGTCAGGAAATCGGCCTGCTGAAAGCCATCGGCGCAAAGGATCGGTCCATTACGGGCGTGGTCATGACGGAAATCCTGATCACCGCGCTGATCGGCTCGGCAGCCGGATACCTCCTGGGCTTTGGTTTTGCGCAGCTCATCGGGCACAGCGTGTTCGGCTCATCCATTGAGATGAATCCCCAGGTGATCCCCATCGTGGCCGTTCTGATCGCCCTGGTCACCGCGGCGGGCAGCCTGCCGGCAATCCGCATGGTGCTGCGTCTGCGTCCCGCGGAAGTGCTGCACGGCGGTCATTGAGGAGGTGCGAAAGACTATGACGAAGAAAAGAATGTTTCTGCGTATGATCACCGCCTCGCTGCTTCGCCGTCGTTCCCGGATGCTCATCGCATTGCTCTCCATCGGCATCGGGGCTACGATCCTGGCAGGCCTGGTTACCATCTATGTGGACGTTCCCCGTCAGATGGGCGCACATTTCCGCTCCTACGGCGCCAACATGCTGATCCTGCCCCGGGAAGGGGAAACCCTGACGCCGGATGATCTGGATGAAGCGCTGAAGGCCGTTCCGGGGGAAGAGCTGGTCGGCGCCGCGCCATACCGGTATGTACGTCTTGACATGACCAGCCGTCAGCAGTCCTTTACAGCGGCAGGCACGGATTTTGCCGGAGTGACCAAAACCAGCCCTTACTTCAGCGTGGAAGGCACGTACCCCGCCGGGACGCGGGAGCTGCTCGTCGGAAAGAAGATTGCCGAAACCATCGGCGTAAAGGTCGGTTCCACGATGGAGCTCACCTGGCAGCCGCCCGCCGCGGAAAGTGAACTCTCCCCCAAGGAGAGCCGGGTTCCGGGCGCGTCCCTCTCCGGCAGCGCGGAAGGTTTCGGCGGCGGGATGGTCTATGTTTCGGCCACGCTGAACGAGAACGCCGCGATTGACGGCATCACCGTCGACGTTTCCACCCAGACGCCCGAATTCGGCGGCCGCGTTCCGGAGGATGAATCCTTTCTCGCACAGTTTATGGGCAAATCCCTGCCGCTGGCGCTCGGAAAAGACGTGGACGCGCTTTCCGGTGCGACGGTGACTTCCGGCGCGATCGTGGAGGCGCTGAACAACGCCTCGCAAGCCGCGGCCCCTGCCAAACCCAGGACAGTGATCTTCACCGTGACCGGCATCCTGACCACAGGCGGCGAGGAGGAAGAATATGTCTTTCTGTCGCTGCAGGACATGGAAAACATGACCGGATCGGAGCAGCTGGATGTGGCGGAACTGAGCGTATCGGCGGGCACGGATCAGCTGCAGGCTTACGCGGACGCGATCACAGCCTCCGCAGGAAAGGCACAGGCCCGGCTGGTAAAGCGGGTGACCCGCTCGGAAGCCTCCGTACTGGAGAAACTGACCGCGCTGGTCTTTCTGGTCACCCTGGTGGTGCTGCTGCTGACCATGATCTGCGTCAGCACGACCATGATGGCGGTCGTCTCCGAACGAAGACGCGAGATCGGCCTGCGGAAAGCCCTGGGCGCGTCTGACGGTTCGATCCGGGCGGAGTTTTTGGGGGAAGGATTGTTCCTCGGACTGCTGGGCGGTGTCATGGGCGGCGTGCTGGGTTTTGTCTTTGC
>CADBNX010000498.1 GCA_902796115.1 uncultured Eubacteriales bacterium | reverse complement strand
GCGCATCCTTTTTTTCGGAATCCCGCCGCATGACACAGACAGCAAACTGTATTCCGGCACGGTTTTCGATCCACGCCCCTGTTTTGATTTTCTTTACGGCAGGAAAGAAACGGAAGAATACACCGCCGTCATGGAAATGATCCGGGCGGATGATTCCGGCTGGCACGATGCGGCGGCGGAAAGGCACTGTGATCTGGAAATCCGCTTTGGCAACGTCCCTGCGTCACCGGCTCTATGTTTCGAAGTCGGCATCGCCGTTTGTGAAAAGCTTCCCGAAGCGCCCGGCCCGGACGGGCTGATTCACACCGTGTTTCGTCTGTTCGGGGCATATTTGTTTTTCCCTGCGCTGCGGCGCGTCCGGCACAAGGGATCCGATTGGTGGATCTACAGCCGGAATTACCTGACCGGCCGTGCCGAATGCCCCTACAATCGGGAGGATGTGGGCGTGTTCGACCGGAACGGACTTGTGACAGACCGGAAAACCTCGGAGGATGTGTATGCAAAATACCGATTTCTATCCCTGCTCTGATCCCGGTCCGGGCAAACGCGTGCAGATCCTCGGAAAGGAGCTGTCGCTGAAAAGCTACGTCTGCTCCCCCGACGGCGTGCATTACCGTCCCAAGGAAGGCAGGATCCGGCTGCAGCTTTCCATCCTGCTGACCCGGTACTGCAGCGCCCATTGTCCCTTCTGCATTGCCGCTCCCACTTCCGATCCCCGGTCGCTGGAAATCTCCGCCCTGGAAAAAACGCTGCTTCTGCTGCGGAAGGAAGATCGTGTCCGGGGCATCTCCATCACAGGAGGCGAGCCTTTCTCCCGGCCGGAACTGCTGAACGATGCCATCACCCTCATCTATCAGATCTTCGGCTATGGGATGGAAATCACCATAGACACCAACGGCACCGGCCTTCGGTATCTGGCGGAGATCCGGGATTTACAGCATGTGGATACGGTGCATATCAGCCGCCACCATTGGCTGGATGAAAAAAACGAAGAACTGTTCGTTCGATCGATGCCCTCCGGAGAAGCGCTGCGGGAAGCCATCGCCTCCATCGGCATCCGGGATCTTTTCGTGCTCAACTGCATGCTGCTCCGCGGCTATGTGGAAACGCCCGAGGACGTTCACCGCTACCTCGATTTTGCCATCGAAACGGGCGTGCCGAAGGTGTCCTTCATTACCGGCACCCCTGTGAACGGTTTCGTCCGGGAGCATCGGGTGGCTTACGAGGAAGTGCTCAGGCCGGATGATCCCTCGCTGCTGTTCACCGGAGGGTTCCGTGACTATGCTTACTGCCGCTGTCAGGACGGGGTTTATGTTTCTCCCCGGGGCCGGCTGATCGAATTCTACGGACGGCATTCGGAACCGGGCGGCTGCGAATACTGCCGCGGGCTGGTGCTGACGCCCGAAGGCACCCTGACGGCCGGATTCGGCGGAGAGGTGCTGTATCAGGCATAAAGGAGGCGGTGAAAGATGAATCCCAGCGCGATCCAGAATGATCTGCAGCAGTTCAAAGCCGAAATGCTGGTGTACCGCCCCTTCTTCGGCGATATTCTTTTGCGGCTGCCCATCGTGCAGGATGACAGTATCCCCACTGCCTGCACCGACGGCCGTACCATCCGGTGGAGCAGCCGCTTTTTCTCCACCCTGACCGCCGCGCAGCGTCACTATGTGCTGATGCACGAAGTGCTCCACACCCTGCTGATGCATCCCATCCGCATGGAGGGCTATGATCCGGAGATCTGGAATATCGCTGCGGATATGGTGGTCAATACGCTGTGCGACCGGATCGCGAATGACGTAAACCATCTTAAACCGGTAAAACTGATGGAGCGTCCCTCCAACGGAATTTTCGTTTCCATTGCTCCTGACAGCACGGTGGAATCCCTCTACGGCATGCTTCAGGCGGATATCAAAAAGCGCGGAAGGACCTTCTCGATCAGTTCGTATTACGGGCCGGACAAGCTTCCCGGGATGTCCCGGATCGAAATCACCCCCGATTCGGATCTGATACCGTGCACAGTCGGCGGCCGGCCCCTGACTTCCCGGGAAAAGCAGATACTCGAGCAGCAGATCTCCGCCCTTCTCCGCGAAGCCGCCGCCGGATCCCGAGGCGATTTCGGAAGCTACTTCGTTCCCCGGGAACTGGTGAGCCTCACATATCCCCGGCCCGTCCCCTGGCGCCGGATGCTCAGAGAGCATCTGACACAGGCCGCCTCAGACGACGCCTCCTACGCCACCCCGGAAAGGAAATACCTGCACATGGATCTGATCCTTCCCGGCTATTGCCTGACGGAGGAAGGCGATCTGGAATCCCTGTGGGCCTTTGTGGACAGCTCCGGTTCCATCAGCGGCGACACGCTGAACCAGTTTTTAACGCAGCTGTACCGGATTGTGAAGGAGTTTCACTGCGAACTGAATATCTGCTACTGGGATACCCGGGTCACGGATATCTATCGAAAAATCCAGAGCGAAAAACAGGTGCTGAAATGTCAGCCCCATCATACCGGCGGAACGGACATCAACTGTGTATACCGGTGGATGGAGGAAAACCATGTAAAACCGTATGTGATACTGATCCTGACCGACGGCTATTTCGGAACGGTATCGCCAGATAATCGCCGGTGCCTGCGTCCCCATGATACCGTGCTCTGCATTTCCAATGAAAGCCGCAGCCCGGAATATGTCAAAATCGGCAAAGTATGCCGCCTGATATGAAGAAAGGAAGAGAAACGCCATGAACATTCGGGAATTTCAGGAAACCGTCGAATTCAACATCGAACATAATCTGAAGCATTCCATTCTGGGCCTGGGCGCGCCCGGCGTCGGCAAATCGCAGGTCATCCGCCAGATCGGCAGAAAGTACGGGTTCAAGGTGATCGATATCCGTCTGGCACAGATGAGCGAGGTGGAGATCGGCGGCCTGATTTATCCCAACGAAAGCCGCACAAAAACCGTGTGGCTGGCGCCGGATATCCTGCCCAACGAGGAGCGGGACGGCAAAAACACCATTCTGCTGCTGGATGAGATCACTTCCTGCACCAAGCGGGTTCAGGTAGCGGCATATCAGCTGATCCTGGACCGGCGCATCGGCCAGTACACGCTTCCCGAAGGCACCTTCGTAGTGGCGCTCGGCAACCGCGAGGATGACGACGGGGTGTACATTCATCTGGCCGGTCCGCTGGCGGACCGTTTTGAAATCCACTATATCGAATCGGATTTTCAGAGCTGGAAATACGATTTCGCCCTGAAGAACGGCATTCACCCGTATGTGATCGATTATTTGACCTTTAAACCCTCCGCCCTGCATACCCAGGATCCCGACAGCGGCGAAATGGTGTTTGCCACCCCCCGTTCCTGGGAACGGGTCAGCGATATTCTGAATATCGACGATGATATCCGGAAGGAAGTCATCAAAAACAAGATCATCGGCAACGTGGGCACCGCGGAGGGCACGCAGTTCGTGGAATACTGCGCACAGCACCGTCAGAGCGTTTCCGTTGAGGAATTGCTCAGCGGCAGCGCGAAGGTTCCGGACAGCCCTGAAGAACTGGCGCTGCTGACGGATCGCCTGACGAATCATGTGGACTTCCTCTGCAAAAACGACCCGCCCGCGCTGACGCCGGAACAGGAAAAGCAGGTGGAAGCCGTCATCCTGGCGCTGATCCGGCTTCCCCAAGCGGAATACGCGCTGATGGGGCTGAAAAAGCTGATGGAAATGAACCGGGAAGCGGTCAGGAAGGTTTTTTCCGGTATGGATCAGCCGGAAGTGATCCGCTTCGTGGAAAACCACAAATTCACCCTCGGTCTGACTTCGAACAGCCTGACCGAAAATGCCAGGAAAAACTGG
>CADBNX010000497.1 GCA_902796115.1 uncultured Eubacteriales bacterium | reverse complement strand
CTTTACGCCCGCGGAAAGCCAGGAGGGGGGCCATAACCTGTCCGTGTGGTTCGGGGACGTTCAGGTTAATTCCAACGAAGCCTACCTGGCCATCACCGACCGGCACCGCAAGGTGATCCAGAAGATCGCCACCGATCAGCCGCTCATGTGCATCACCATCGACTGCGCCTATGTGGGCGGCCCCACGGACAAATTTCTGGAGATCCTGGATAAATACGGCATCAAATGCACTTTCTTCATGACGGGCCAGTTCGTGGAGAAATTCCCGGAGGAAGCGAAGAAAATCGCGGCCGCGGGCCACGAAATCGGCAATCACAGCTATTCCCATCCCCACATGCCCGAAAAGAACAATTTGGACAGCTGGGCCTATCAGATACGCCACACCGCCGAGATCATCCGGGAGAACTTAGGGGTGAATCCCCGCTTCTTCCGTCCCCCCTTCGGGGAATTCAACTGGAAGATCACCTCCTTCGCCCGGTCCGAGGGCATGGAAACGTGCCTGTGGACGGCGGACTCTCACGACTGGGACACCGCTTTCGCCAAAGCCCCCGAAAAGGTGATCAAACGCATTACGGAAACCAAGGGCGATTCCCGCATCGATAACGGCGTGATCATCCTGTTCCACCTGGACGGCTTTAATACTCCCTCCATTCTGGACCAAATGATCCCCCGCTATCAGGAAATGGGCTATACCCTGGTGACCGTTTCCGAACTGTGCGAGGCTGGAGGCCGCGTGCTGCCCGCCCTGCCGGAATGGGCGCTGGAATGAACCTTTTCCGCGAAACAGCTAAAACAGACGAAAGCCCCGGCGCATGCAAGGCCGGGGCTTTCGTTCGTTCATCGTCAAGCGGGCGTGGAAACGCTATTCCTCAATGACGCCCATTTCCAGCATATCCTTGCGCACAGCGTCCAGGTCCCTCCCGCAGGTTTCTTCCTCCACATCGTATTCCTCAAGGATGGCGGACGCAGGTTTATTGGATCAGTTAGCCGCCAGGTTGGCCTGAACAGCGGCGATATCCTCCGCGCTTACGCCGATAGTGGTCAGGTAATCCACGGCGGCGGCCTGGAGGTCGCCGTCAAAGATGCTGGTCATGCCGAAAGCGGCGGCCAGGCTCTTCTGGATATTGCTGGCGGCAATGACGTCGTACTGTTCAGTACCCGGCTGGACGCCGTAATAGTTATAATAGGTCGCCATATAATCGGCGGTAATTTCCTCGGGGGTCGCGCCCATGAGCGCTTCCAGCACGGCGCAGATGAAGCCGGCCCGATCCTTGCCCTCATTGCAGTACACCAGAAAGGGCGGTTCGTTGGCGGCGATGAAGCGCAGGCCCTCGGCCAGCCCGGCCTTGAAATCGTCGGCGGCGAAATCCACGCCCAGGTTCAGGCAGATCACCTTTTGCCCGGCGCTGTAGGAATCGGCGAAGCCTTCGTAGGCTTTCATTGTTTCCTCGTTATCGGCCAGGTTGATAAAGGTTTTCACGCCCGCCGCCGCTGCCGCCGCGTCCGCTTCCCGATTGCGGTTGATCTCGGGATTCACGGGAGAGGAGGATCGGTACAGCTTGCCCGCGCCGATATTGCCCACTTTCACTTCCCGGAAGTTGGCGTACTGTTCGTCGGTCAGGTCGGGATAGCTGGCCCGGTCTTCGCTGCGAACCAGTTGATGCATCACATACTGGTCATAGTAGCCGCCCTTTTCCTTCATGGCGATGGTGACAGCCACGGGTTCTTCCACCTGATAGTGCCACACGTAGCCGGGATCGGCCTCGATCTTTTCCTTCACGGCGATGCCCGACGTGGTGGCCAGGTCGCCCATGTTGATAGCCAGGGTGACGCAATCCTCTTGGGTATCTTCCTTGATCACCACGCGGCAGATCATGGTGCCCTGGTCCACGTCGGAATAGTTGCTGCCCACGGGCATTTCGTAGTCCGCGCCGTTGATGGCGGCGGTCACGATATCGCCGTAATCATAGCCCTGATTCAGCAGTTCGCTTCCTTTCAGGGACAGCACCAGGTTGCCGTACTTCTGGATCTCCGTGACCGTAATTTCACCATCTGCAAGAGCGGGCGCCATCAAGGCCAGCAGCATGCATAAAGGAATAAGAAGAGATAAGAACCTTTTCATGTGGAATTGACCTCCGTTTCAAATATTTAGGCATTTTGTATCTGTTCAGTCATGGCTTCTATTGAGCACTTTAAGTCTGCAAAAGAGTTGAGAGTGGGGAGTTGAGAGTTGAGATTTATATTGACAATCAAACAGAATTCTCTTGTGATGGCACTATATAATCTCAACTCTCAACTCTCAACTCTTAACTCTCCACTCTTAACTCTCCACTCTGATTTAAAGTGTTCTTTACGCCGCGACTGAACTGTTACGGTATTTTTTATAATAATGCAAAATACGCCTTTCTGCAAGTACAAGTTTGTCCTAACATTTTTTTCTGAAAATTGCAAGTTTAAATGACGCAGGCAGCTGAAAGAATGGAAGCGAGTTGGGATTGCTCAAAAGCAGAAGCATAGTCGAGTTTCCTTCTGGGATAATGATTCATCCAATGGGCGATACGTTTCACATCTTCCTTGGAGAGAGCGCCAATGTCCGACCCTTTTGGAACAAATATGCGAATCAACACATTGGCCCCCTCATGTGCGCCTCGTTCATAAGCGCTGTATGGATGGGCATAGTAGACGCTTGTTCTCTTTTTGTTGCTGAACAAAGATCTTTCCATACCGGCAGCATCCAGGTTTTCACAGCCGTTATCACAGCTGATGGATTTGAACACCTACCTGAATCGTACAGGCCCCAGCTTCCGTTCCAGACGATCCTAGAGTCGCACTATGCGACATCATCCAACTGAAATTCGCACTGCCGCTCAGTATCGAGGAGAATCTTCGCCTTATTCGAGATACTTATTCCTCAGTTCATTGAGCTCTTCCTCCGTCACATCCAATTCCTG
>CADBNX010000496.1 GCA_902796115.1 uncultured Eubacteriales bacterium | reverse complement strand
TACAGATCGATCCTCGGGACGGACACGGTTGCCCGTCCGTCCGCCCAGTCGAATTCCAGCGATCGGTTTTCCGGCCGCAGCACCAGCGCGGCCGGTTTCTTTTCGGCGGCAATCGTCAGTTTTGCGTCCAGCACGGGAGGAATGAAGTCCTCCGTGGCGGTCTGGGCCGAGGCGTGGGCGCCGTTGGCGTTTACCAGCTGCACAAACCGTTTTCCGTCCTTCACCAGGATCCCGGTTTCAAGCAGGCCCAGGCATCGTTCGATCTTCACCGTGGGCCTGTACAGTTTCTCCGCCAGAGCGTGGATCAGATCACGGTGCACATACTGAACACAGGCGCCGTACTGGGAGCCGATGTCGGCGGCGATCATGGCGATTTTTCCTTTTCCGTACGGGATGACCACCGCGCCGGGAAGGTCGGTCTCCCGCTCCGCGTCCCCGATCCGGCCGACCGTTTCCGCGTCCGGTGCATACACGGCGTGCGCGTCCTTCAGCATCCCCATATGTTCGCCGTCCGCCGTGAGCCACCGCAGGCGTTCTGTCTGATCCGACGCATCGACGGTCACACACGGAAGATTTCCGGCAAAATACCCGCAGGTGAAGGGGCCGGTCAGCAGCAGACTGCCCCCGTTTTCGGCGTAAGCGAGCAGTTCCGCCTTCATCCCGTCTTCCAGCCCGAATTTCAGTTCCGGGAGCGCGATCATGCCGTACTCCGCGCACCGCCCCCTGAGGGTGTGCTCACAGGCGATTTCCACCGGCTGACCCGCGTCGCACAGCAGCGCCGTCAGCCCCACGGTTCGCTCGTATCCGGTGCGGCCCCACAGATTCCCGTGTTCCAGCGCGCGGTCATGCGTGGAGAGCAGGATCACCGCGTTATGCTCGGCGCGGCCCCGGAAACAGTACGCCTCCCGCGCCCGGATAAAGGCTCCCACCTCTTTCATGTGTCTGACCTGCTCCATGCGGGGTGAGCCGTCCGGATACTGGGTGATGTAATTCTGAAACCCGCCTCCCAGAGAAAGCACCGCCGCGGCTTCCTGCATGATCTGCACGGGGTGCTTCGGCACCCCCGACAGCTCCTGCGCCCCGTACCTGCTGCGGAAGTTCCAGGCCATCAGATCCCACGTTCTGTGCTGCTGCGCGATTGCGCGGCCCGCGTACCTGGCCACGTTGAAGGAATTGGCCGGATTGAAATCGCCGGACAGGAAATCCACCCCCGCCGTCACCGGCTCCGGCATGTGATCCGTGTAAGCCCAGTTGGAAGCGATCTGGAAATCCGGATACGCCCGGTGCACTTCATCCGTATAATACCGCACATACCGCCGGAACAGCGTCCGGCAGAACTCCCGGTATTCCTCAAAATGCGCGTCACCGGGTTTCACGGGCAGGCTGCCGCCAAGGTTGATTCCGCTTTCCCGCTCAAAAGCCGCCACCGTTTCCGGATCATAATCCACCGTCGTCCCCCAGCACTCACCGTCCACCCAGACGCCGTCCGCGCCGTATTTCCCCGCAAGCTCCTTCAGCTGCGGAATCAGCAGCATATCAGCATAATGCCCGGCCGTCCGGGTCACCGAATCGGACCGGCTGCCGTCGGCGTTCAGAACCGCTTCCTCGGGGTGATGCGCACAGAACCTGCGGTCGATCACGCCCGAATAATGCAGGTAGAGCGCCACTCCCTCCTCTTTCGTGACCCGTCTCCACAAGGCCAGCGTATCCATCGCGAAGGCAGGCATGGCGTTCTCCAGCGCCGTGGGATAGGACGCCCAACCCGGATGGCCCTTGCAGTCCACCTGGATGAAGTCCGGTCTGATATCCCGGCAGATTTCGCGGATATCCTCCTCCCTCAGCGTCGCCCCGATGACGGCTCCCTTCTCAGGGTTCGCGTGAAAATCAAAATGCAGCCCGAACGCGCTCTCCGAACGTCTTTTCATGTTGATCCAAACCTCCTGTTCACCGGTGTGTCACGAAAGGGAACCTTCAGGCATGCGGCCGCATCCGGGTTCCCTTGCCGACCGGGCAAAAGATCCGGCCGGCGGCAAGTCCGTCCGCAGCGATTATAGCACAGGTTCCGTGTTTGGCATACGGACTTTTCCATGAAATAAGCGTTTTCAGGAATATTTCGTTCCATGGAAATCGTGCAGAGGATCCGGAAACCGCGCTTCATTCCCAAGGCGCTCTGCGAGTTCAAAGCATCCAAAAAAAGCTCCGATCATGATACGGTGCAGGCATTGTATATGCAAAAAGCAGGGACGGCATTGCCGCGTGCAAAACCGTCCCTGCTGAAGATCGTTTTTTCCGGTTCCTTCCGGATTATACCGGCAGCGTCCCGTCTTCCTTATTGAACAGCGTCGGATCCGCCTTCATCTGCTGCGCCTGGCGCCACTCGAAGAATTTGGTCGCGACCTGCGGGAAGAGCGCGTAGGAGAGCACGTCCTCATCCTGCTGGATCCATTTCGCGGCTTCCTTACGGTATTTCTCCAGCTCCGGCGGGATCTCATCCGCGGGCCGGCATTCGATGACCCTGGCGTCCCCGATCAACTGCCGGCGGAGCTCCGGATCCACTTTTCCGGGCAGTTTTCCGTATTCGCCGGAGAGCAGTCCGCGGCTTTCCTTGGTCACCGTCCCGTAACGCTTTCCGCCGATCACGTTCCACACGGCCTGGGTGCCGACGATCTGCGAGGTGGGCGTCACCAGCGGCGGGTAGCCGAAATCCTTCCGGACGCGCGGCACTTCTTCGAGCACTTCTTCGTACTTATCCATCTTTCCGGCCTGCTTCAGCTGGCCGATCAGGTTCGAGAGCATGCCGCCCGGCACCTGATACATCAGCGTCTTTACGTTGGTGGAGAGCACCTTTTCCGGATCGCGCCATCCGTCCTTGTTCAGGCGGGTCGCGACGCCCTTGAAATGCTCCGCGATTTCGCTGAGCAGCTTCAGATCAATACCCGTATCGTATTCCGTACCTTCCAGCGTGGCCACGATGGATTCCGTGGTCGGCTGGGAGGTGCCGTTCCCCAGGGGAGAAAGCGCCGTATCCACCACGTCCACCCCTGCCTCGATCGCCTTGAGCAGCGTCATGGCGCCGGTGCCGGTGGTGTCGTGCGTATGCAGTACGATGGGCAGCTTCGTATTCTGCTTCAGCTTCGTGATCAGGCTGTAGGCGGCGTAGGGCAGCAGCAGGTTCGCCATGTCCTTGATGCAGAT
>CADBNX010000495.1 GCA_902796115.1 uncultured Eubacteriales bacterium | reverse complement strand
TCCCGGCACAGGCGCAGGATCTCCGCGGCGAAATCCGCCTGCAGTGCCGGCTCCCCGCCGGAGAGCGTTACCCCGCCGAGGGACGCTTCGTAATACGGCTTGTCCCGCCGGATTTCCGCCATCACTTCCGCCGAGGTCATCCGTTTTCCGATGACCGTGCGCGCGCCGGTGGCGCAGTAGGTGTCGCAGTGTCCGCAGCGGATGCATTTCTCGGGATAGCGCGCGGGCTGCGGCTCCGTCTGAAAGGTTTCCGGATTGTGGCACCAGGCGCAGCGCATATTGCACCCTTTGAAGAAAACGGTGGTGCGGATGCCCGCTCCGTCGTGCAGGCTGAAGCGCTGGATTTCCGTAATGATTCCCTGCATATTTTCCTCCCCGGGATTTCCCTTCCCCGGAATCTTCTCTCCGGGGAAGGGGTCATCTTCTTACAGGCTGTACCCTGCCAGATCCTCAGTCCGGACCTCGCTCTGTCTCTTCGCGCTTTCGTAGAAGGCTTCGATCGCGGCGACCACGTTCAGCGTTTCCTCGGGCTTGACAAGCCGTTCCTCCCTGCCCTCCAGCACATTGTACACATGGCGGTACATATAGCGGTGCGCGTCGAACGCGACGCCCGCGAAGGGCCGGTTGTCAAAATACTTCAGTTCCGTTTCCGCCTGGAACGGGCCCACGTTTTTGTAAAGCGTGAATTTTTCCACGTCCAGGCCGCCGTTTTCGCCGCAGAGCAGGAAATGCTTCTGGGTGGGCTGGTTCAGCGCCCAGGTGAATTTGAAATTGACCAGGAAATTGCCTTCCAGCCGCATCGTGCCCGCCGCGCACTCCTCCACGCTGAACTCGTCCGGGTTATACTCCCGCGGCGTGAAGGTGCCGATGTAGGCGCCCGATTCCTTGATGGAGAGCAGGATGTCCTCCTTCTTTTTTACGATCACGTCCGTCTGCATGCCGGATACGGTTTTCACGCGCGGATTGCCGCACATCCAGAGCAGCGCGTCGATAAAATGCACGCCCAAGTCGCAGAAGGATCCGCCCCCGTTGTATTCCTTCATATGGAAAAATCCCCAGGTTGGCACGCCGAAACGGCGCACGAAGCTGATGTCCGCGAAATACGGCTTTCCGATATCGCCCGCGCGCATCGCCTTATAGGCAAAATCCATATCGGCGCTCCACCGGCGGCTCTGGCAGGCCCAGAGCAGTTTTCCGGCCCTGTCCGCCGTGTCGAACATTTCTTTGGCGTCCCGCCAGGTCAGGGCGATCGGTTTTTCGCACATCACGTTCGCGCCGGCTTTCAGCGCCGCGATGGACCACTGCTTGTGGCTCACGTTCGGCGTGCAGACGCTTACCCAGTCTGGTTTGATTTCCTCCAGCATTTTCTGCGGGTCGGTATACCAGCGGGGGATCTCCCAGCGCTGCGCGGTTTCACGCGCGGCGATCTCTCGGATATCCGCGACCGCGGCTACTTCCACAAGCCCTTCCCTGCGCAGTTCGTTGATGGACGGCATATGGGCCGCGTTGCAGATCATGCCGCAGCCGATGATTGCGAGACGGTATTTTTTCCCTGACATCCTCATTTCCTCCTTCACCATGCGGATACACCGTATTGCCTATTATCATACCGATTTCCGGCGTTTTTGCAAGCAAAACCGGAGCCGCGGACAAATCTTTTTTTCAAGTTGAATTCTGTACCTGTTTATGATAACATAATAAGTTAGTGCTGCATTTATCCCATCGGGTTTCGGAAAGGAGGACGCTGCGGATGAACCGGCAGATTCCCGTTTTCATCGATACGGCGTCTTCTTCCGCGACGCCCTACCGGGAAACGCTGCGCGGGCTGAAAAGCGCGGCGCAGAAGAGCGGGCTGAAGATCATGACCGTATCCGAAAAGGAAATGCCCGCGCATCCTTTTGCGGAATACCCGGGCGTATCGGTCATCGCCAGCGATTCCCTGTCCTATATCCGCGAGGTGCTCTCCGCGCTGCGCGCGTCCGGCTGCCGCGCCGTGCTTGCGGGGCTGGACAGCGAACAGTTCGGGCCGGATGTTTCCTGCGCCACGCCCTCGCGCCGCTCCGAGACGCAGCAGATGATGAACTACCTGTATTCCCTCGGCATCCGGAAGGCGGCGCTGGTGGGATACGGGACCGCCTCCATCAACGATATGTTCCGCTATCACGCGCTCCTCTCCGCCGCGGATGCGCTGGACATGGATATCGGAGAAGCGGACGCTTTTTTATGGCACCGGGATCCGGAGGACGCCTTCGGCGCGTTTCTTTCTTCTCCGGTTTCCTATCCCTGCGCGATCTGCCCGAACGACAATGTGGCCATTCAGTTCATCCGGCGCTGCAAAAGCATCGGCCGGCGCGTGCCGGAGGAGCTGTACGTCGCGTCCTTCGGAGACAAGATCATCGGAAGGTATTATACGCCGTCCGTAACCACCATGACGATGGATATGGCCCTGGTGGGAGAGCAGACTTTTGCCGCGTGGCAGTACCTGAGCCGCCTGCCGCGGGAAAACCGGACGGCGCTGCGGATCACGGTGCCTTCCCGGCTTCTGGTGCGGGAAAGCACCGGCGGGAGACCGTATGACCCGGAAAACATCTCCCCCGGGGGGATGATGAGGAACGATCCGTTTTATTCGCTGCCGCATGTGATTCCTCTGACGCTGCTTGAAAACTGCCTTACGGCCTGCGACGAACTGGATATCCGGATCCTGTCCCTGCTGATGCAGGGCGCGAGCTACGAAAAAATCAGCGAGGCGCTCTATATTTCCGATTCGGCGCTCTACTACCGGCTGAACCGGATCTATGAAAGCGCGGGAAGAAAGGGCAGGGCGGATTTTGTCGCTTTCGTGCGGGAACAGCTGGACAGCGAAAACCCGTTTGCCCGCGGCATCGGCTGAAATCATGAGGAGGATGTATGTATTTACTGGAAATGCACTGTCACTGCGCGCCGGTTTCCCTCTGCGCTTCCATCACGCCTGAGGAGGAGATCGCAAAATACAAAGCCGCCGGTTACAGCGGCATCGTATCCACCAACCATATCAACCGTTCCACCTTCCGGGACATGGAAGAAAAGACCTGGGAAGAGAAAACCGCTTATTTTCTTTCCGCCTATGAAAAACTGTGCCGCTGCGGCAGGGAGGCGGATATCGACGTGCTGCTCGCCTGCGAGATCAACCTGACCCCGAAAGGCTGGCCGGAATACATTCCGAACGATTACCTGGTGTACGGCATCACGGAGGAATGGCTTTACGCGCTCGGCGATCCCCGGGACCTGACGCTGCATCAGCTGAAGGAGAAAACGGCGCAGAGCGGGCTGCTGCTGATTCACGCCCATCCCTTCCGCACCCATACCGTGATTGCCGACGAACGCGACCTGGACGGGGTCGAAATCTACAACGGCAATGAGAAACACGATTCCCACGATTTCCTCGCCGCGCTCTGGGCGCGGAGGAAGGGACTGATCCAAACCTCCGGCTCCGACCTGCACCACGCCGCGGAACACATCCGCGGGGGCATCCGCACGAAGGAGCGCATCCGCACCAACGCGGAACTGCTCCGGTGCCTCAGGGAGGGAAACTGCGGTTTGATCGTGCCGGAAGCCGGTTGACTTTCCCGTCCGTATCTAGTAAACTGTTCTGGCCGGAAACCGGCCGGAAAATAAAGCGCCGCGGCACCGTCCGCGGCCGGAGTGATTTGCAGGAGGCAGCGCATGACCGCACCGAAAACCTATTACATCACCACACCTATCTACTATCCGAGCGGCAATATGACTATCGGACACACGTATACGACCGTGGCGGCGGATACCATGCGGCGTTTCAAGCGGCTGCAGGGCTTTGACACCTACTTTCTGACCGGCACCGACGAGCATGGCCAGAAAATTGAGAAAAAAGCCGCGGAAGCAGGGGTGACCCCGCAGGAATTTGTGGATACCATCGTTGCCTCCACCAAAGAACTCTGGAAGCTGATGAATATCGAGTATGACGATTTTATCCGCACCACGGAGCCCCGCCATATGAAGATCGTGCAGAAGATCTTCCGGAAATTCTATGAGCAGGGAGATATTTACAAAAGCGAGTACGAAGGCCTTTACTGCACGCCCTGCGAATCCTTCTGGACGGAGACCCAGCTGAAGGACGGCTGCTGCCCGGACTGCGGAAGGCCGGTCCAGCCGATGAAGGAAGAAAGCTATTTCTTCCGGATGAGCAAGTATCAGGACTGGCTGATCGATTATATCGAAACGCATCCCGAGTTTATCCAGCCCGCGTCCCGCGCCAATGAAATGCTGAACAATTTCCTCCGCCCGGGCCTGCAGGATCTGTGCGTGAGCCGCACCAGCTTCAAATGGGGCGTGCCGGTCGATTTTGACGAGAAGCATGTGGTGTATGTGTGGATCGACGCGCTTTCCAATTATATCACCGCGCTGGGATACGGAACGGAGGATGATTCCCTCTTCCGGAAATACTGGCCCGCGGACGTTCACCTGGTGGGCAAGGAAATCGTGCGTTTCCACACCATATACTGGCCCATCATGCTGCACGCGCTCGGGCTTCCGCTGCCCAAACAGGTGTTCGGGCACGGCTGGCTGCTGTTCGGCAACGACCGGATGAGCAAATCGAAGGGCAATGTGCAGTACGCGCAGCCCATCGTGCGCAAATACGGCGCGGACGCGCTGCGCTATTACCTGATGCGGGAAATGCCCTTCGGCGCGGACGGCAATTATACGAACGAAGCGTTCCTGACGAGAATGAACGCGGATCTGTGCAACGACCTGGGCAATCTCGTATCGCGCACGGTTGCGATGATCGAGAAGTATTTTGACGCCCGGGTCCCGGAGACGGCCGAG
>CADBNX010000494.1 GCA_902796115.1 uncultured Eubacteriales bacterium | reverse complement strand
TCCTTGCTGGTGGTGATGCCATGATAAACTATAACGTCGCGTCAGAGTCAAGCGTTTTTTGAAAATTTATAGAAATCGCCGTCTCGGAGAGAGTACAACGCTTGAAACGGAGTTACGGAATTGTTAATAGTACGGTATATAAGGAATTTTCCATCCCAACTTCCCTGCTGATCCAACCAGATCGGCAGGTGAGTTAGGATGGAAAGCCTGCTGACAGGAATGTGAACGATGTGCTCTCACTATTTGGCTGAAACATCAAACGGTTTTCGACAACCGCTGAGCCTTTTGATTGCAAAGGGCTTGCGGGTTTTTAGGGTACGGAGTTTTCCCTTTAAAAGGTACGCATTTGGTTGAACGTGCTCCGTTGCTCGTCCATTCTGTTCACATCCCGTAGATGTGAACGGGTTGCTTTCGTCGATGTGAACGATGTGCTTGCGTTGGACATAACAGGTTGCGTTCGGGGATGTGAACGAAGTGCCGTTTCCTCCCGTTGGCTTGGCAACCATAACTTCCGGCTTATCTAATTAAGGCTGTTTTACTGGCTTGCCATGCATTCGTGCACCCAGGCGATGAAGTTTTCGGTTGAGTTTCCTGTGCGTTCTGCCTGCGTGTGTCCCGCACCCCAGATTGTTTCAAAATCCACTGACTCAACGCCCTCATAGTTCTGAAGGGCCAGCGCCAGATTCATTTCGGTGGACAAAGCGCAGTCTCCTTGCGCGATGCCTGTACGAATTCTCCAGTACTTTGCCACAGTGCTCGTCTGATAGCCTTCGGAAGATTCAAGCAGATAATACAGCGGAGTGTACATCTTCACCCTGTAATCAACGGTGTTGCCCGCGCTGTCCCGCTTTTCGAGATCCGCCGCATAGTTTGCGGCATACTCGCTTCCAAGATCCTCCAGGATGGACGCGAGGTATGCGTCAAAATGAGCGCCGTTTCCGTCCCCATAACCGAAGAGCGTGTTTTCTCCCTGTCCGCTATCCAGCTGATCAAAAGCGCCGAGATTTTTGGACGCGCTCTTACAGGCAAGCACAAAGTCCTCGATGCTGGTGATCGTAACGGTGTTGGTATCGGCGTCATAGATTACCCATTCTTTGTTAGCATTCAGAGCGTCGATATAATCCTGCGGTGTTTCGTAAGTACCGGTGAGGGACACTCCGCTGGTTGTTTCGTTACGGGTAATGTCATCAATGTCTTCATAGGATTGTTCAGAAGAACCACCGTCGGGCATCTGACCGCCATCCGGCATTTCTCCGCTTCCGAAGTCCGGCATTCCTTCTCCGCCGTCAGGGCGCTGTCCATCCCCGAAGAAGGGTCGTTCACCGCCGCCAAAGTTACCTCTGCCGCCTCTGCCGCCACCGAAACCTCCCATGCCGCCGGAGGAAGCGGAAGCATCATAAGGGAAGGTTGTGTCTGACAGGAAATTGTTCAGGGATCCCTCAATCACGGTTTTCATATAGTCATAGTAACTGCCCGCCTGATAAATCCCCTGGGAAGATTCGCTTAGCGTAAGCACCTCTCCGGCAGTATTCTTGATTCCGGCTGAGTTGATATACTCTGCGAAAGCCGCAGCCAGCCGATCGGAAATCTGCTGTTCTTCTTCGGACAGACCGCTCCGTGTGACGCCCATCATCCATTCATATGCTTCATCCGCAGAATCCAGGTTGGTGATCGGGCACCAGCACATGGAACCCAGAACAGCGTCGCTGACTCCGGAAACCGCGCCGATCTGTTCCAGATACGGATCATACAGTGCACTGTCACCGGTCGATCCCATGAGCGTGGACTGAGCACCGCCTCCGCTCATACCAAAGGTGAAGATGCATTCTGCGTTTCCGGGAACCCCTTCATCTGAATAACGGATATACCGGACGGCGGCTTTCAGGTCGGTCACCCCCGCAGGCGCACCGGCGTCCCGCCCACGGCATCCGGCATGCACATAGACGAATCCCTCTCCCGTATATTCCGTAAAGCTGGAATAGGAAGTCAAGGCAGCCATTGCGGAATACCCCGGAGTATTGATCGGCATCACGATGGGTGCGGTTTCGGCTGTATAACTGCCGACTTTTCCGTCCGGATTGATCTCACAGGTGTATGTGCCGTCTCCGTTGTCCGTGGCATTCATATACACTCCCGGAACGAAGATCGCCAAGGTTTCAAACTTCGTATCTGCCGGATTCTCGCAATAGGAGATCCCAATCTGGTAGTACACATCATCGTCCGCATTGTAC
>CADBNX010000493.1 GCA_902796115.1 uncultured Eubacteriales bacterium | reverse complement strand
TTCGTGGTGTAGTCGGTGGAATCATAGACATGCATATCCAGATCCACACCCAGCTGCTCCTCAATGTAGAGGGTTTCCCAGTTGGTATTGAAATCCTCGATGTTGGTCTTGTCCGCAATTGCTACGGTCAGGACAGGGACGTCGTCCGCGGATGCGAAGGAGACGCAGGAAAGCGCCAGTACAAGCATCAGCAGCATTGCCAGGAACTTTTTCATGGAACATGCTCCTTTCAAGAAATGAATATGTTCGCACTTGAGTGCTCAGCTATATTATACGGGCATGTGCATTTTTTGTCAAATGCAGATTTCCCGCACGGAACAGTGACGAAATCCGTATGGACATCCCCTCCGGCGGGGAGTATACTGTCAATTGTTCTGATGAAAGAAACCCATGGGACAGGAGGCAATGAACATGAAAAAAATCGGTTGGCTTACGGCCTTGACGGCACTGGTGCTGCTGCTCGGAAGCGCCTTGATCGCCCGGGCGGAGCTGCTTCCTCCGCGCGGCGAGGGACAGAGCGGCCTTCAGGCCGTGGTGCTGTGCGAAACGCTGACGCTGCGCGCGGAGCCGGACGCCTCGTCCAGAGCGCTGCAGACCCTGCGCTACGGAGATCTTCCCATCGTCGTGCGGCAGCAGGACGGATGGGCATACTGCGTGCTTGGAGACGCGGAGAATTCGCCCTCCGGCTGGATCAGCACGGATTACCTCGCCGTCGATCCCGCCCGGTACCGCACGGAAAAAGCCACGCCGGTGTACGCCTGGAATGATACGAAGGCGCCGAAGGTGGCGCTGCTGGACGCGGACACGGCCCTGCCCGTGCTGAAGGACGAAGGGGAATGGCTCGTCGTGAGCCTGCGGGGCGCGGCCGGATGGATCCGTGTTCCGTCCGGCGCGGCTGAAGCGCCTGAAGGCGCAAGGCGGGACGGGGAACGCTTTGAAGGGGTGATCATGCTCGAGGGCATGGAAGAAAAAGTGCTTTATGAGCATGCCATCAGCGCCGCGCTCGGCATCGAAATCGATTATGAATGGGAAAGCTTCGCCCGGTACAGGGGAGAGGAAAGCGAACGCTTTATATCGCGTTGGGACGACCCGCGGGAAGCGCGGGATTGTCTTGAGATCAGGTTTTCCGCGGAGAGCGCCGATGCCGTATGCGCGTCCGTCGCAGAGAACCTGTCAGGGGAATATGATATCGTCACGGAAAAGCGCACCCTGGAGGGAGCGGGCGGCTGCACGGTGATCGACGCGTCCCGCCTGAAGGGCGCGAACGAAACTCCCGGGAACCTGCAGACGGTGTACATCATTCCCGCGGCCGGGGGCTGTGTCACGGCCTGGGCGCGCTGCACGCCGGAGAGCGCCGAGGGGTTCGGCAGGCGGATCGACGCGATGATGCATACCCTCCGGCTCGTGAACGGACAGTGAAGCATATTTCGTGATGCATGAAGCAAACCCGCTTTGCCTGCGGGTGCCCAAGTGGTATGCGCGGCCGTGGCTGCGCCGCATCGTCAGGTCTTTTTTCACCGGTTCGGCGGCATACGGGAAAGAACGTCTTTTCAGTTTGTGTCAGAAAGGGACGGGACGCAGGAATCAGGTGAGGCCGGAAGAGTATTACCTGCGCTTCGGCTCAACAATCGGGATCCGGCAAGGCAGATTCACCGTGGCTTTGTTCACCTGGAAAGATTGCGAATCATCATAAGGAGCTGTACAGATGAGGAATTCATTGGAAAAACTCTGCAGTCAATTCATTGCGGCCCGGGATGTGATCAAGGATACATTCAAATGGGACAGCAGTTATTTACCCCCTGTCTGCGCCAATTTATTCTGCGCGGCGGGTTCCTTTCCCGATATGGACAGGCTGCGTGCATGCCGGGATATGATCAATCGGAAAACCGGAATCTTTTCTTCCTTCCGGGGGCATATACGTGTTCCGCTCGCCTGCATGCTCTCCCTGGAAGACTGCCCGGATGAGAAATTTGATCAGACGCAGAATGTCTATCAGATGCTGCGGGGCGCGTTTTCCGGGTCCGATTATCTTGCGCTGGCGGCGTTTCTGCTTTCGGAATATGACTGCACAGAGGAGAGGATTGCCCGCGGCAAAGAAATTTACCGCCGCATGAAAGAGGAACATCCTTTTTTGACGTCCTCCGAAGACAGCATTTTTGCGCTGATGATGGCCTGGTCCGATCAATCGGACGATGAGCTGATCTCAGACATGGAAGGGTGCTATCGGATCCTGAAGGAACGCTTTCGTGACAGTGACTGCGTGCAGACCGTGACACACATTCTGGCCATGGAGAAAGCGGAAGCGAAAGCAAAGTGTGAACGGGTTTTCACGCTGTATGAAATGGTTGAGCGGGACATCGGAAAGTATGGAAAGCATCATGAATTGTCAACCCTGGCCGCTTTGGCCATGCTGCCCGCAGATTCCGATGCGCTGGTAAAGGACATGCGGGAAGTCGATGCGTTTCTGGAACAGCAGAAAGGGTATGGCTTCTTTGGAATCGACAGGAAAACCCGTCTGATGCATGCGGCAATGATTGTATCGGATGAATATGCGCCGCGCGGTGCGGTTGATACGGCCGCTCTGTCAGGAACGATCGCAATGCTTATCGCACAGCAAATGGCCATGTGCGCAGTCATTGCTTCAACTGCAGCTGCGGCTGCGGCTTCGTCTTCTCATTCATAAAGTTCTGCGATGGCTGTACGGAATCTGACGATTTCAGCGGTGTCGTCTTTGCTGCACCTGATGGGATTGTCTTCTTTCCTGCAGGGGATGTTTTCGCCCGTTTCAGGGTCCGCTTTTCCGAGATGCTTCCACTGTGAACGTGGCTGTTACTTCTCCGCCTGACCCGTGAACAGTGACAAAT
>CADBNX010000492.1 GCA_902796115.1 uncultured Eubacteriales bacterium | reverse complement strand
TTTACTTCAGTTTGAACAGATACGTGAATTCCGTCACCGTTTCGTCGGTATTGGTCAGCATTTTGTGGAAATCCAGGATCATGGATCCCAGGGTATCGGACACCTGGAAATAGTCGGGCGTGGTGAACCACACGTTGCCTTCCTTCACGGCCTTGAAATCCTTCAGGATCTCGCTGCGGGCAAGGAATTCGTCCATGGTGGCGGGCTTTCCGCCCATGCTCCAGATGTACACGATGAAATCCGCTTCGCCGGCCGCGGCGTAGAATTCCTCGGCTTCCACTTTCTTGGTGCCGCTCTTGTCCGGTTCCAGATCCGGCATCGCGTACACGCCGCCGCCCATCTCAAGCATTTTGGTCATGTAATCTCCGGCCCTGCGGGTATACAGATCGCCCTTCGAGGTGATATAGAACATGGCCACGGTTTTGCCGGTGCTTTCGGAAGGAATGGAGGCCACAAGCGCTTTCTGTTGTGCAAAGTAAGCCTCGGCTTCCGCTTCCCTGCCCAGCAGCAGGCCGTACAGCCTGATCCACTCCATGCGGCCCAGGGGATCGCTTTCCTGGCTGCTGGTGTCCCGCATGAACGGGATGCCGATCTCACGAAGCTTGTCCGCCACGTCGGGCACGCTGTCGATCATGGTGGAGAACACGGCAAAGGGAGGCGGGTTGGAGGCCAGCACCTCAAAATCCGGCTCCTTGTAGCTGCCGATATAGGTCAGCTTCTCCGCGTCCATGGCGGCTTTCACATCGTCGATATACCAGCCGTCGTACTCCTGGGTGGTCATGCTCACGGCGTCCAGCGCGCCGATGGCGTTGATCAGGCTGGTCACGGGTGTGGAGGAAATCAGCAGGTTGGAGAGCGGCATCTGAAGCGTCACGATATCCTCATCCAGGCCTTGGGGCACTTCCGCGCCTTCCGGCACGGTGAGGAAGCGGGCGCCGTCCGAATTGGTGATCAGGGCATAGCCGCCTTCGCAGTAGTCCACGCTGAACTGGGTCGCGTATTCCAGTTCCATGCTGCCGGTCACTTTCAGCGGGGAAGAATCCTCCGCCTGTGCGGATATGCAGCCCGTCAGCAGGAGCAGGGAGAGAAGCAGGGAAAGCATGCGTTTCATTGGGTATACCTCCGTTTGATGATTCATGTATTTCATGGGCACGAAAAAGAGCAGCCCAAACAGAACACCGCTTCCCGTGCGAAAAAGCGCCTTCCATCCTGTCGGAATGAAGGCGCCCGTACGCAAAGAAAACACTCAGAACCCTGTCTGAATAACCCGTGTCAGCGACTTCCTTCTCCCTTGCCCAAGAAATCATCGTCCTCACAGACGCGGCAGGTCTCCTGGCTGAGGATGCGGACGGATTCCGTCCCGCGGACAAGCCTTCTCAAGCGGATCGCTCAATGGCGTGTATGTCTGCTCATCCATCACAGTAATGGCGGTTGCTCCGGTTTTGCACCGGCTTCCCTTTTCACCCGGGCCCATCCGCAAAGCGGACCCCCGGACACCGTATCTGCGTATTCAGTTGTCGGCATGATTGTAGCACACTCGCGGAATCGATGTCAATGCGCCCCTTACAGTTCCGAAAGCGGAAACACGTCGCCGTCATTGAGCACGGTTATGGGTCCCGGATAAAAGGCGCGCGCTTCCCGAACCGGCTCTTCGCCGCCTTCCAGGATATCCCGGCCGTGGTGTATGAAAAACAGGTGTCCCGGCACCGCCTGAAGCGCGATCAGCTCCCGGCACACCGCGGCCGGATGATGATGCCCGGTTTCCGCCAGCAGAACGTCGGCGCCGCGCAGCAGCGGCGCGATCTCCGCAAGGCTTTTCACATCGCCCGTAAAAACGACGGTTTTTCCGGATACGCGGATGCGGAAGCTGTAACTGCGCCAGCTGCCGTCCGGCAGGGGCGGCAGGTGCAGGTTATGCAGCGCTTCGACGGACAGGCCGTCTTCCTCAAAAAAGCGCGCTTCCCGGATCCGCGCGGGAATGATGGGAAAATCGCAGCGGAAATCGCCTTCCGTCTGGCACAGCAGCGTGTACTGTGCGGGCCATGTACGCTCATCCGGCATGAACAGGGACAGGGGCATGCCCTGCCGCCCGTGATAGATGCCGTCGAGCTTGCGTACGGTCCACAGCAGATTGCCCAGGCCGCCGATATGATCCATATGCGGATGCGAGATAAAAACCGCACGGATGCGCTGCAGATCGACGCCCATCCGGTGCGCGGTATACGCGCAGCATTCCCCCGCGTCAAACCAGTAGTGCCGTCCGTGATGCGTGACGGCAAACGAGCAGTGATGCCGCCCCTCCATGGGCTCCGTGCCGGAACAGGTGCCGAAAACGCGCAGCAGATCCTCGTCATCCTCCGGCAGGGGCAGGCGGGAAAGCGCGCCGCGCAGCGTACGCACGGAAGCAATGTACCGCGCGCGGACATCGGGATACTGCTCCGCCCAGCGTTCCGGCTCAAGCTCCAGATTGTAAACGCCGCGGTATCCCGCTTCGCAGAGCAGCGCCAGGTACCCATCCAGCGGCAGGCTGCCCGTACCCAGCGGGAAGTGTGTGCGCCCGTTCAGGTCGTGAATGTGCGTGTGAATGACGCGCCGCGCGAAATCGCGCCCCGGCAGATCGCTCGTCACCTCTTCGGGCCGGGCGAGACGGTCGGAATAAAAATGACCGAAATCAAAGCAGGCTCCGAACGCCTCTTCCCCGCTCTCCCGCAGCGCCTTCAGCACGCCCTCGGGAGAAACGGAAGGATCCGGCGCTTTTGCCATGCGGCAGTTCTCAAGCGCCGCCGATACGCGCAGCCTGTCCCGCCTGACGGCTTCGCCGAGCCGCCGCAGGGCGCGCACGGTGGCAGCCCTGTTCGCTTCACTGTCCGCTCCGGTCCGGATCGGATGAACCGTTATCATGACCTCGCTCTGCCGCGTCAGCACGGGCCTGACCGCTTCGAGGAGCGCCTCGGGTTTTTCCTCGCTCAGCCATCCGTGCACCGTAACAAGCATTCCCGCGAGCCGGATTGCCTTCACCGCGGCCGATATCCGCGCCGGCGCCTCTCCCGGACGGATGCTGCGGATTTCGATATGAGTGACTCCTTCGCTTTTCAGGCATCCGAGAAGCCCGCCGGCGCCGTCCGGAGCCAGCAGCGCACGCTGTGCGTCCGTGACCGGCGTGTCACAGAGCACGTCCATGGGAAGGGAAACGCCGATTTTCATGAACCTCACCTCCGCAATGCCGCGGATCACTGTTTTTTCCGCTTCAGGGACACCGCCGGAAACCCCTTTCCCGAGCGTGTTCCCGTCCGCGCCATTATAACGGATAAGCGCCCGGACCGTCAATCGGAGGCTGGGGCAGACGCCTGCAGTCATCATTTCCCGGGGAAAGGCAAATACAGGACAGCGGCCGTATGATTCTCCCTTGACGGATGCGGGGAAACTGTTTATGATAAGCCTGCCTGTAAAGCGCGCGTGAAAGGCGTTCTCCGGCCGGAGCGATGCTTTTTTCACTGCTTTTTGCCGGCAGAGGGG
>CADBNX010000491.1 GCA_902796115.1 uncultured Eubacteriales bacterium | reverse complement strand
GATTGTTCTTGATGAAGACAACTGCATGGTCGATATCGCCCGTTTCTTCCTCGATTTCACGGTGGATGAATCCTGCGGAAAGTGCGCGCCGTGCCGTATCGGAACCCGCCGCATGCTGGAGATTCTGAACCGTATCGTGGAAGGCAAAGGAGAAGAAGGCGATATCGAAAAACTGGAAGCTCTGGCCAAAACCATCAAAGCGACCGCGCTCTGCGGACTGGGCCAGACAGCGCCGAACCCGGTACTTTCCACCATCCGCTATTTCCGTGATGAGTACGAAGCCCATATCCGTGACAAGAAGTGCCCCGCGCATCATTGCCAGGCTCTGCTTCAGTACTTTATTACGGATCAGTGCAAGGGCTGCACTGCCTGCGCGCGCAATTGCCCTGTGAACGCGATCAGCGGCAAAGTGAAAGAGCGCCATGTAATCGATCAGACGAAATGCAT
Source organism: uncultured Eubacteriales bacterium (assembly GCA_902796115.1). Classification (GTDB taxonomy): domain Bacteria; phylum Bacillota; class Clostridia; order Christensenellales; family Aristaeellaceae; genus RUG756. The sequence goes on along the minus strand of CADBNX010000491.1, from coordinate 3,910 downwards.
CAAATGCGGCACTTGCATTGAAAAATGCCGCTTTGGCGCAATCATCAAGAAATAATCGTGCGAGGAGGAAAATCAAATGGAAAAACTCATTACCCTTACGATTGACGGCGTAAAGGTTGAGGTACCTGCCGGTACGACTGTTCTTGAAGCTGCCAGGCAAGCGGGTATCAAGATTCCTACGCTTTGCTATCTGAAAGATATCAACGCAATCGGCGCGTGCCGTATGTGTGTCGTGGATACCGGCGGAAGAGCGCTGCAGGCTGCCTGCGTGCTGCCGGCAACGGATGGGATGACGGTAAAGACCAACACCCCGGCGATCAAGGAATACAGAAAGACGCTGCTTGAACTGGTTCTTTCTGCCCATGAGAAGAAGTGCCTGAGCTGTATCCGCAGCACCAACTGCGAACTGCAGACCCTTTGCCGTGAACTCGGCGTGGAAGACGGCGAGCGCTTCGCGGGAAAAACGAACAAATACAGTGTGGATGATGTATCTCCCTCTATTGTTCGCGATAACAATAAGTGCATCCTCTGCCGCCGCTGCGTTGCCGTCTGCACCAAAGTGCAGAATGTCGGGGTGATCGGTCCGTTCAATCGGGGCTTTGCCACGACAATCGGTTCCGCGTGGAATATGAAGCTTGCGGAAACCGGATGTATCAATTGCGGTCAGTGCATCGTGAACTGCCCTGTCGGAGCACTGTATGAGAAGGACGAAACCCAAAAGGTTTGGGATCTGCTGAAGGATCCGTCCAAACATGTCGTGGTTCAGCCGGCACCTGCCGTCAGAGCCGCCCTCGGTGAAGAGTTCGGAATCCCGATGGGAACGTCCGTAACCGGCAAAATGGCAACCGCGCTTCATCGCCTTGGGTTCGACAAGGTATTCGATACGGACTTCGGCGCGGATCTGACCATTATGGAAGAAGCGAACGAATTGGTTGAGAGGATCAGCAGCAACGGTACGCTTCCGATGATCACTTCCTGCTCTCCGGGATGGATCAAATTCTGTGAGACATATTATCCGGAATTCATTCCCAATCTTTCCAGCTGCAAATCTCCGCATGAGATGCTCGGCGCGATCGCAAAGACCTACTATGCGAAGAAAGCCGGAATCGATCCGAAGGATATCGCTGTTGTTTCCGTAATGCCCTGCACGGCGAAGAAGTTCGAGGCCGATCGGGAAGAGCTGAGCAACGGTGGTTTTGCGGATGTTGACGCGGTACTGACGACCCGTGAACTGGCTCATATGATCAAGGAAGCCGGCATCAATTTCGAAACCCTGCCGGACGGAGACTTTGACGATCTGATGGGCGAGAGCACCGGTGCCGCCGTTATCTTCGGCGCGACCGGCGGCGTGATGGAAGCCGCGCTCAGAACGGCGTATGAAACGATTACGGGCTCAACGCTCGAAAATGTGGATTTTGTCGCCGTCCGCGGAGTTGAAGGAATCAAGGAAGCGACGGTTCGCATCGGTGATCAGGATGTTGCCGTTGCGGTAGCGAGCGGAACGGGGAACGCTTCCAAACTGCTTGATATGGTAAAGAGCGGCGAGAAGAAGTATGTATTCATCGAAGTGATGGCATGCCCCGGCGGATGCGTCAACGGCGGCGGCCAGCCGATCGTTCCTTCCTTCGTAAAGGGTTCCTGCGATATCAGGGCTATCCGCGCGAAGGCGCTGTATGGCGAAGACGTCGGAAAGAAGCTTCGCAAGAGCCACGAGAACGAAGAAATCAAACAGCTGTACAAGGATTTCCTGGAAAAACCCGGAAGCCATATCGCGCATGAACTGCTGCATACGCATTACCAGAAGAGAGAGAAATACGCAGAATAAGACTTGAAAAACAAGACGGCCTGCCTTCGGCAGGCCGTCTGTTTTGGAAAGGAACGGGAATGAATCAGGAAGAGAGAATACTGAAGGGTGTTATGTACAGTCCGGGCGACAGTGAACTCAGGGCGCTGAAACTGAAATCCCATCTGATGAGTCAGCGTTTCAGCGCACTGCGTGAAGACCAGAAAGAGGAGAGGGAAACGATTCTCCGGAAACTGTTTGCAGCGTTCGGGCAAAGCAGTTTCATTCAGGGACCTTTATTCGTTCACTATGGCATCCATACAAGGATCGGCCGGAATTTCTTTGGGAATTATAATCTGACTATTCAGGATGACGCGGAAGTTACGATCGGTGACCGGGTGAATTTCGGACCGAATGTATCCATTGTAACGCCGGTTCATCCGCTTGTGGCGGAAGAACGCTGGATGGTACTCGATCCGGAAGGCAATGAAGCACATATGTGCTATGCGAAACCCGTTATCATCGGAGATGATGTATGGATCGGAGCAAACGTAACTGTGTGTGGCGGCGTACGGATCGGCCGTGGCTGTGTGATCGGTGCCGGAAGTGTTGTCACACATGACATGCCGGAAAACTCACTTTGCTACGGTGTACCGTGCAAAGCTGTACGAGCCATTACCAGGGAAAAGGACTCCATGCGGAATTATCCCGGAATCATGGACGGGTGTCAGGTTAAGGAGTGATTCACGCGGCATAGGGGACAACAAAAGAGAAGATACTGCCCTGTTCCGGTTCGCTTTCAAGGCGAATCGGAATGTTCATTTTCTGCATGATCTCCCTGGCGATAGCAAGTCCAAGGCCGCTTCCCTGACCGGTATTGTTTCTCTCCGCTCGCTTAAAGCGCTCAAACACGTGATTTTTTGTTTCCTGATCCATTCCGATTCCGGTATCCCTGACGAAAAACAGGACGCCTTCCTGCCCGGGATCGGCTCCGAGAACGACGGTGCCGCCCGCCGGTGTATACTTGCGTGCGTTGTCAAGGAAAATGGTGAGTACTTCCGAAAGCCGGTCCTCGTTGGATTGGATCGGGTTCATGGGAAGGATTTCTCCTCCCGACTCCGGCAGCTGATAACGGAATGTGATTCCGGCACTGCTGAACAGACTGCTGTTTCTTGCGTGCAGATCCAGAACCAGATCGACCGGATCGATGGATTCGTATTCAAAAGCGGCGGGATTGGACTGCAGTCCGGATAATTCAAGCAAATCATTTACCAACCGGGAAAGACGAGTCGATTCATCGACGATAATCGCATAATAGCGCTGCAAATCAGTTTCGTTGCTTACCATGCCGTCCCTGAGGCCCTCGGCAATGCCTCTGATTGACGTCAGAGGCGTCCTCAGCTCATGGGAGATGTTGGCTACATAGTCCCGTCTGGTCTTTTCCAACCGTTCCTGTTCCGTGATGTCGCGAATCATCGCAACCGCACCCTGCGAATGACTGGCTTTATTTTTTTGCGGTAACAGCTTGATCATGCATAACAGGATTTTTTCTTTTAAGGTAAGCGTTTCACAGATTTCTGTCGCGGGCTCTTCCTGTGACTGGGTCATGCGCTGACTTTTAATCAGATCCTGCATGCGCTGAATAATCTGTCCGGAAACATCGGAATCCGAACCGCCTGTCAGCTGCAGTGATGCGGCGTTTTCAAACAGAAGCTTTCCGGACGAGTTCAACGCGATGATTCCTTCATTCAGGCTTTCGATGATGAGCCGCAGTCTCTCCTTTTCAAGACGCAGTTCCTGGAATGACGCGGTGATTTTTTGACTCATATGATTGAAAGCCTGGGCGATATCGCGGAATTCGCCGTGGAATCGTTCGGAAAGACGGATGTCTTCGCCGTCTATCATTCGTTCGGCGGCATCCGAGAGGATTTTTGCCGGTTTGGTAACCCGATGCGTACTGATGATGGCAAGAACGGAAACGGCAAGTAATGAAATGATAAACGAGATCAGAAAACGGCCCCGCAGCTGTAAAAACGCCCGGCTGGAAGTGTAACGGATTTTTCCTCCGATCACATATCCGTTCTGGGTGGATCTGCCGGCGATAATCGCCATACTGTTGCTTTCCGG
>CADBNX010000490.1 GCA_902796115.1 uncultured Eubacteriales bacterium | reverse complement strand
GTGGAAACCTTCGCCTCCTGTCCGCGGCGGCATCTGCTGCTCTACGGGCTCGATCTTTTTCCCACGGAGGCGTACGCGTTTGAAAGCAACGAACAGGGCACGTTTCATCACGACGTGCTGAAAGCGTTCCTGGATGAGGCGATAAAAATGCCCGGCTGGCCCGAATTGTCCGATCGGCAGGTGACGCTGCTGCTCAACCGCATCCTGCGGGAGCGGGCGAAACAATGGGACGGCGGGATCCTGAGGGCGGATACCGTACACCGGTATCAGGGCGCCGCCATTATCCGCGGCGTGCGCACCTCCGTCGCCAGCCTCATGCGCGCGTTCCGCCGGAAACCGCATTTCCTGCCCATGGCTGCCGAGGTGCCCTTCGGCATGCCGGATGTCAAAAGCCCGCTGAGGCTTGACGCGATCCGGATCGGGACCGCGGACGGCGGCAGCATCGCGTTCTCCGGCCGGATCGACCGGATCGACCGCCTGGAAATGCCGGACGGAAGAAAATACTTTCTGATCGTGGACAATAAAATGTCCCGGAAGGAAGTCAGGCAGAATTCCGTCGCGGCCGGGCTTCAGCTGCAGCTGCCGCTCTACATCCGCGCGGCGCAGGCGGGGCTGGAGGGATATGAGGCGGCGGGCGGACTGTATCAGCCGATCCGGGAAGTGCTGGTCGCGGGCGAAGATGAGGAGCAGATCAGCGCGGGGATCGATAAGGAACTGCAGACCTCCGGCATGATCCTGGACGACAAAGCGGTTCAGGCTGCCATGCAGCCGGTGAAGATCGGGAAGCGCCTTGACACGAACGATACGCTGTCCGCGGTATCGCCGCAGGAGATGCGGGACGTGACGGACTGCGCGCTGAGGGCCGTGGCCGAGCGCGTGGACCGGATCCGGCGGGGTGAAACCGCGCCCGCGCCGGTACGGGACGGAAGCCAATCCCCGTGCGCGTGGTGCGATCACGCGGACGCGTGCCTGTATGACAGCACGCTGCCCGGCTGCGCGATCCCGGAAGTGGATCACAAACACAGGGAGGATATATCTGGTGGCGGGGGAACAAAGACAGAAAGGAGCTGACCTCATGCCGAAATTCAACGCTTCCCAGCAGGAAGCGATCGACGCCCGGAACCGGAATATCCTGGTATCGGCCGCCGCCGGTTCCGGCAAAACCACCGTAATGGTGGAAAAGATCCGGCGGACGCTGATCGAACATCCCGAAGCGTCCATTTCGCAGTTCCTTGTCATTACCTTTACCAGGGACGCCGCGCAGAATATGAAGGATAAGCTGCGCGGCCTGCTGGAGGAGGCGGCGCAGGAAGGGACGGAGGCGGCCGCCAGAGCGCTGGGCGAAATCGAAACCGCGTCGATCAGCACGATCCATTCCTTCTGCACTCAGCTGCTGAAGGAATACAATGACAACGCGGGGGTGACCATGAATCCCCGCGTGCTGAAGGATACGGAACGCGCCCGGATGCTGGACGAGTGCTTTTCGGACGCCGCGGAGGCGATCCTGGACAGGGAGAGCGCATATTCCGCGCAGGACAGGCAGGCCGTCGGCGGGATGCTGACCGCCTTCAGCCCGGAAGAGCTGCGCGATATGGTGCAGAAGCTGTACGATGTGCTGATGGGCATTCCGGACCCGTTCGGTTTTCTGGCGCGGATGGTGCGCACCCTGCCGGAGGATACGTGGAACCGGGAAATCCTGAACGCGGTCGATCTGGATGTGCTCGGGCTTGAGGAATGCCTGCGGCAGGAGGCGGAGCTGCTTCGGGCTCCGGATGCCCTGCCGGCCTACGAAACCGTGGCGCAGCGCGACGCGGAGATCGCGGCGGATTTTCTGGAGCGTTTTGCGCGCGCGTCGGACGCGCGGGAGAAGCGCGGCCTGGCGGAAGAAGCGAAGGCGGCGTTCGCGAGGGCCCCGTCCGCAAAAGGCGCGGATGACGCTGAAAAAGCCTGGAAGAAGCAGATCGACGGGGTGCGGGACGAGATGAAAGGCGCCTCCGGCATCCTCGCGGGCGCCCTGAAAAGACTGGACGGGATGCTGAATGAGAATAACGGGCGCGTCAACGGCGTCATCCGGGAGGAACTGCGCGGGCTGGAGGTGCTGCTGCTGGAGACCGCGGCGCAGTTTGAGCGGCAGAAGAAAGAAGCCGGCGCGATCGATTATTCGGATATGGAGCAGATCGCGTACCGCATCATGTCCGATCCGGACAAGCGCAGGGAGCTGCTGGCCCGATACAAATATATCTACGTGGACGAATGCCAGGACGTATCCGGCATCCAGGACGCGATCATCAAATCCCTGACCGGCCCCGGGCATCAGTTTTTTATGGTGGGCGATATCAAGCAGTCCATATACGGCTTCCGCCACGCGGAGCCGGACCTGTTTGAACGGGAGAGGCAAAGCTATTCGGATGAGGCGGAAGCGCAGGAGCGGCGGATCTTTTTCATGGACAACTACCGGTCCTGCAAAAGCGTGGTGGACGCGGTGAACGAGGTGTTCACGGAAGCCATGGAACGCCGGATCACGGATATGGACTACATGCCGGAAGACAATCTCCGCTGCAATCTGCCGGACGATTCCGCGCCCGTGGATGTGATCCTCGTGAAAAAAGGGGAGGAGGAAGCGGATAAACTGGAAGCGCAGTGCGAGGCCGTGGGACGGTATATCCAGTCCCTGATTTCCACCGCGCCCGAAGGGAGTGCGCAGGCAAATCTCCGCTACAGGGACATCGTGATCCTGGTGCGCAGCGCCGCGGGAAGCGCGTCCGTGATCGTGGAGCATCTCAAAAAGATGCATATTCCTGCCATGTACGAAGGCACGCCGGATTTTTTCGGCCTGGCGGAGGTGAAAGCGTTTCTGAGCCTTCTGACCGTGATTGACAACCGGCACAACGACGACGCGCTGGTGGGCACCCTGATCAATACGCCTTTCCTGTTCAGCGACGGGGAGCTTGCGGATATCCGGCTTGAAAAGCCGGAGCACGTGCCCTTTTATGAAGCCTTCGAATTCTGCGCGGCGCGCGGCGAAAAAACGATCGGCCGGAAATGCCGCGCGGTGTCGGAGCAGCTGGACGCCTGGCGCAGGAAAAGCGAAAGCATGTCCGTGCCGGATTTCGTGTGGTGGCTGATGCGGGAAACCGGCGTTTACGCCGCGCGCGGCGCGTATCCGGACGGAAAAGCCCGGCAGGCGAACCTGGACGCGCTTTATCAGCGTGCGCTGGACGGAATGAAAGCGGGCAATATGCGGCTGTCCGATTTTATCTGGGACCTGCGGGAGGAACGGGAGGCGAAGCAGAGCAACAGCGACGACCATCCGGCCCTCGGCGCCGGGGATGATTTTGTGCGCGTGATGACGATGCACAAGAGCAAGGGCCTGGAATTCCCGGCCGTGATCCTGATGAATCTGCAAAAAAGCGTGCGCAGCAGGCACGGAGACGGGAAACTGCGCATGAACGTGAGCAGCTCCGAGGACGCCCTGGGCCTGTATCTTCCGGCCGTGCGGCGGCTGCGCGGCAGCGTGGCGGATTCGCAGGGCGCGGACGCTTTTGCCGCACAGGAGCTCCGGAAGCGGATTTCCGAGGAAACGCGGCTGCTGTATGTGGCCATGACGCGCGCGCAGCGCAGGCTGTGCCTGGTGGGTTCCGTCAAGGACGGCGATGAGACGCTCTGGTTCAGCCGGGTCCGCGCGGCGCGGATCTGGAGGACCCGGAGCATGCTGGACATGATCATGCCCGCGGTGGTGAAAAAAATCGCGCTGCCTGCGTGCGGCGAAGAGACGCACGACGCGCTGTGGCGGGTGACCTGCGTTTCCGGCAAAGCCATCGAGGATGAGAGAGAAAACGCGGGCGATTCCGATTCCGACATCCGGAGCATCCTTTCTGCCGACGAGCCGATGCTGATGTTTCAGCCGGAGCACGCCGAACCCGCGCCGCTGAAAACCAGCGTCACCACGCTGACGAGGAACGCGCGTCCGCTTTCGGATGAGGACAGCGAGGAAACGGTCGCGGACAAGCGGAAAACCGAGGAAGCCCCCCGCACCTTCCGGCTGAGCTCCGTGCCCTCGCGGCCCGCGTTCCTGGAAGAGGAAAAAACGGAAGCGGTCAATATCGGCACGGCGACGCACCGTTTCCTGCGGCTGATCGATCTGGACAGATTCCGCCGCGAGGGGATCGACACGGAAGAAGCGGTGCGGCAGGAAGCGGCACGCATGAAAGCGGAGGGGATCCTGACGGAGGAGGAAGCGGGAATGATCCGCCTGCGCGGGGCCGCGGC
>CADBNX010000489.1 GCA_902796115.1 uncultured Eubacteriales bacterium | reverse complement strand
CACTTACAACGCCCTTAACGTCCGACTGACACTTAAGCTGAAGCTGTCGGCCTGACCAGAGCCGGCAAAACGACATAGCGGAACGAAAGAAAATTAGCCTTGTTGCTACAGAAACGCTGTAGTTACAAGGCTTTTTCTATCTCCTGACGACTTGTCAAACCCAAGTTTCAACCAAAACGCAACGTCACTTTTCGGACCGTAAGGAGGTTCAGCAGGAATGTCATTTTGGACCATGAGGACGTTAAGCGAGAATGCAACTCATCAGCTGAAATCCGAGAACCCGCATGAAATAAGGGTTTCCGGGCGGCCGGACCACACATAGCAATAATCTGGCAGCCAAAATCCACAAAGACGAAAATGAGGGCTGACTGATTTTGCGAAATACAGTCAGCCCTGTTTCCATGCGGATTTTCTGAAGTATGAAGGTATTATTTGTTTATAATCGCTGAGCGGGATTCGAGAAAAACGTCAGTTTTTCTTTCTTCTCAGGAATGCCGGCACACCCAGGTCATCCCTCTCTCCTTTGGTGGGTACCGCTTCCTGTTGCACTGCCTGTGCGGGAGGAGCGTATTGCGGCTGTTGCTGCGGCACATACTGCTGCGGCGCCTGACCGGGCGTATACTGTCCCTCAGGGGTGTACATACCGGTGTTCAGGTTCGGCTGATAAGCACCGCCCATGGTCTTGGGAGGAACGACCGGCTTCGCGCCGGAAGCATAATAGCTCTGATCGGCTTCATAGGTCGAGGGAACGGGCGCATCGAATTCCTCGGCAGTCTCTCCCGCTTTCCCGCGGTTTTCATACGGATTGTATGTGGATGCAGAGTAGTAGGAAGCCGAAGGAACAGCTCCGGGTTTGCGGGTCTTATTCTTGATCGGAAATGCGTTCTTTTCAAATCCGGTCGCGATCACGGTAATGCGCACTTCATCGGTCAGGCTCTCGTCAATGCCCGCACCGAAGATGATGTTCGCTTCACTGTCGGCACTCTGCATGATCAGGTTTGCCGCTTCATTGACATCCATGATGCTCATGTCAGGACCGCCGGTGATGTTGATCAGAACCGCTCTCGCGCCGTCGATCTTGGTTTCCAGCAGGGGGCTTGCGATCGCATTCTTCGCGGCATCCTGCGTCCTGGTTTCCCCTTTGCCGATGCCGATACCCATATGGGCCATTCCGCCGGACTCCATAACCGTTTTGACGTCCGCAAAATCCAGGTTGATCAGCGCCGGTTTGCTGATCAGATCCGCGATGCCCTGGATGCCCTGCCGGAGGATATCATCCGCGATTTTGAAAGCATCCAGCATACTCGTGCCCTTGCTGACCACCTGCAGCAGACGGTCGTTGGGAATCACAACCAGCGTATCCACATTCTGTTTCAGCTCGTTGATTCCCATTTCGGCGTTTTTCATTCGCTGCTTGCCTTCGAAAGCAAATGGCTTCGTCACAACCGCGATCGTCAGACTGTTGTTGTCCCGGGCGATTTCCGCGACGATCGGAGCCGCTCCCGTACCGGTGCCGCCGCCCATGCCGGCGGTCACAAACACCAGATCGGCACCTTTGATCGCCTGCGCGATCTCTTCCCGGCTCTCTTCGGCAGCGCGTTTTCCGATATCCGGCACCGCTCCGGCGCCGAGACCCTTGGTCAGTTTTTCTCCGATCTGGATTTTCGTATCCGCATTGGACATGGTCAGCGCCTGGCGATCCGTATTGATGGCGATGAATTCCACCCCGGTCACACCCGCTTCCACCATCCGGTTCACCGCATTTGTACCGCCCCCGCCGCAGCCGACAACCTTGATTGACGCGAACGTATTCTGTTCGACCTGAACTTCAAATGGCATAAACTATTCCTCCCGAAACATATACTGTCAGGCAAACTCAATTGCCAAATAGATTCCTGAAGAAACCTCCGATTCCGCTTCCGGAAGCCTCGTCGCTCAGCACGGTATCAATGACCAGGTCCAGTAGACCCAGTGTGCTCGCATAGGCGGGGCTGGACAGCTTCACCGTTTTCCGCGGGATCTCCCTCACCGTGCGATCCAGTTTCGCTGCAAGGTATTCCCTGCCGCCCCGGTTGATCGCCAGTCCGCCGCCCGCGAGATATACTGCCGACCAGTTGCTGAAACGGACGCCGCTCTGCTCGATCGCGCTCTTCACGGCTTCACAGATTTCCTCCGTCCGCGCTTCCAGGATTTCCTCAACCTTGGCGCGCTCTATCGTAACGGTGCTGCCGTCTTTCGCCGTCGTTTCAAAATGGTCCTGTCCTGCGGAAATGCCGTACGTATAGGCACGTTTGATCTGTTCTGCGCTTGAAAGAGGGATCTCAAGTCCCCAGGCCAGATCCGCGGAGATATTCCCGCCCCCGATCGGGATCGCTGTCAGGGTCGTGATCGCATCCCCTTCCACGGTCATGACTTCCGTATTGAGATAACCCATATCGACAAGAATCGATTTTCTGTCACGTTCATCGCCTGAAATATAGAGCATCGCTTCTCCGGCCGGAGTGGAGAAGAAACCGTTCACCTCGATGTTGAGCTCCTTGAAGCGCTCCGATACGTCGCCGAGGAAAAACTCATCGGCAATAATAAAAGAAATCAGTGCTTTCAGTTCAAACCCGCGAATCCCGTTCGGTTCCATGGTTTTTTTCCCGTCGTCCACGGAGAACCATGCCGGTGAACGATGAATGATCTTGCCGCGGAAATCGCCCAGTTCCTGTGCCGCGCGGTCAAACAGTTCTCTGATATCCCGGGATGTAACTTTGGGATCTGCACCCTGCAGTTCGACTTTCGGTTCAACCGTTACCACCCTTGAAAAAGCGGCGGGAACGCCGATGAACACCTCACGGATCTTGGACCTGGACTGTTCTTCCGCCTCGGTAACGGAGCGCAGAATCGCTTCGCCCAGTTCATTCGGCGCGTTCCAGCTTCCGTCGATATAACCGTCGTAGGTTGCAATTCCGGCACCTACGATATCGCAGCGCTGTCTTCCGTTCAGTTCCGCAACCAGCGTAACAATCTTGCTTGTGCCAAAATCAACCGCAGCCACCGTTGTTTTCATCGCTACCTCAACTCCCGGATATGACTCTGCATGGTCCGATGCATCCACATCCCCCATACATTCATCTTATTGTAACCTTTTTGTGATAATATGGCAAGAGATTCTCAAAAAAAACTTTCGAATTTTTCCTTATAAATGCCGTTTTTTCTCAAAAACAGAGCTTTTCGAAGAAAGATTTCCCGCCGAACCGCTTTTTCAGCATATGTCCTTCGGCAATCGTAGCCGCGATATCCGAAAATGTGTTTCTGGTACCAAGGCTGATCCCGCTGCGGATATGACGGTTCCAGCACAGCAGCGGAACATACTCGCGGGTATGATCCGTCCCCTTCCAGGTGGGATCACAGCCGTGATCCGCGGTGATGATCAAAAGATCGTCGCCGCTCAGCCGCTTCATGATTTCCGGTACGGCCGCGTCGAAACGGTTCAGTGCTTCGGCGTACCCTTTCACGTCCCTTCGGTGTCCGTATATCATATCCGTGTCAACCAGATTCACAAACAGAAGTCCGCTGAATTCCTTGTCAAGCAGATCCAGCGTGGTCTGAATACAGGCTTCGTTTCCCGCCGCATGCACGGAAAACGTCAGTCCCCTTGAGGCGAAGATGTCTTCGATTTTCCCGACGCCCCACACATCCAGCCCCGCTTCTTTCATTTCGTCAAGCAGGGTGTCACCGATGGGCTCGAGGGAAAAATCCCTTCTGCCGTCGGTTCTGGTAAAGCTTCCTTTTCCTGTTCCGATAAAGGGGCGCGCGATCACGCGGCCGACCCCGTGCTCTCCCTGCAGCTGCTGCCTCGCGATCAGGCAGAAACGGTACAGTTCTTCTCTCGGGATGATATCCTCATGACAGGCGATTTGAAATACGCTGTCTGCGGAAGTATAAACGATCGGATACCCGGTCCGCAGATGTTCCTCGCCCAGTTCATCCAGAATCGCCGTACCGCTGGCGGGTTTATTCCCAAGTGTTTTCCTTCCGATGGCTTTTTCAAAGCATTCGATCACATCCGCAGGAAACCCTTCCGGATATGTGGGAAACGGCTTCTCCAGCCTGATTCCGGCAATCTCCCAGTGTCCCGTCGTAGTGTCCTTGCCCCTCGACTGTTCCGCGGCTCTGCCATAGGCGCCTGCGACCGCGCAGTTCTCCTCAAAATCAAGTCCCCGGATCTTTCCCAGGCCCAAGCCGTATAGATTCGGGGTACGAAGGTAACCTGATTCGTATACATGGCGCAGGGTATTTGCACCGTCATCCCCGTAAAGGGACGCATCCGGCAGCGAACCCGCTCCCACCGAGTCAAGCACGATCAGTACGGTTTTGTGCAGTTTCATCATGTTCACTGCTCCCTTCTCAGCATTGCATCATCCGGAAAACAGTTCCCGAGCTGCGGCGGAAACGTATTTCAGGCAAATGTGACTGATGTGTCTTCCCACGGAAGCGCCAGGTCGCATCTTCCGAAATGACCGTACGCCGCGGTCTGCCTGTAGATCGGGCGGCGCAGTTTAAGCCGGTCGATAATGGCATCGGGACGCATGTCAAACTTCCTGCGGATCATCGCAGCGATCTCTCCATCCGGGATTTTTCCGGTTCCCTGCGTATCCACTTCATAACTGACGGGCTGTGCGACACCGATCGCGTACGCAAGCGATACCAGGCAGCGCTCGGCCAGGCCCGCGGCAACGATGTTCTTCGCCGCATGCCTCGCTGCATAAGCAGCGGAACGATCCACCTTTGTCGGATCCTTTCCGGAAAAGCATCCGCCCCCGTGCGGAGCATATCCGCCGTAAGTATCCACAATGATTTTTCTGCCGGTCAGACCGCTGTCCCCCGCAGGCCCGCCAAGCACAAACCTTCCGGTCGGATTGACCAGGAAACGGGTTTTTGCGCTCAGAAGCCGTTCCGGCAGGGTTTTACGGATCACTTCCTCGATCATCGCTTCTTCGATCATTCTGTGTTCCGCTTCTTCCGCGTGCTGGGTCGAAACGACGACCGTATCGATACCGACCGGTTTCCCGTTCTCATAGATCACGCTCACCTGGGCTTTGCCGTCCGGTCTCATCCACGGCAGAAGCCCGCTCTTCCTCACCTCGCTCATTCTTCGCGTCAGACGGTGCGCGAGCGCGATCGGTGCCGGCATCAGTTCTTCCGTTTCATTGCAGGCAAAGCCGAACATCATCCCCTGATCGCCGGCTCCGGTTTCGTATTCCCCCCTGAAACGGCCTTCCAGCGCCTTGTCAACGCCCTGCGCGATATCGGGAGATTGTTCGTGCACGGCAGTGATCATGCCGCAGGTGTTTCCGTCGAATCCTTTCTCCGAAGAATCATATCCGATCTGTGTGATAACATTCCTTGCGATCTTTGGGATCGAAATCCTGGCTTTGGTCGTGATTTCGCCCATGACCAGCACCAGTCCTGTGGTCGCGCAGGTCTCGCAGGCCGCTCTGGAAAAGGGATCCTGCTCCAGCAGGGCGTCAAGAACGGCATCGGAGATCTGATCGCAGATCTTATCCGGATGTCCTTCCGTAACGGATTCGGATGTAAACAGTCTTGTCATGTTCGTGGAACCTCCTGTGTATCATTGTTCCTGAATACCTGAAAACGCTCAGTCTGACAGACTGAGCGCAATAAAACAAATTTCGCCTTATCTGCCAGCACATATGTGCTGCTGGAATTAGCACCAAGTTTTCACCGGTTGCCGGGTATCATAGGGCCAGTCCCTCCACCACTCTTGATAAGGTATTCAGTTCGGAAATAATTATAGCGAAAGACGGTCTTTTGTCAATCTTTTTCCGGAATTCGCGATCTTTTATTCTTCCGCGGCCGGAACGGCGGCTTCCTCCGGTTCTGTTTTCGGCACTGTGGCGTATTCCAGCCCGTTTTCACCGGCGCTGATATTCACCCGGTCCCCGAATCGGATTTCACCGGTCAGGAGACGTTCGCTCAGATCGTCTTCCACAGTCCGCTGAATCAGTCTGCGCAGCGGCCTGGCTCCGTACTGTTCGTCACAGCCGGCATGACTCAGGTACAGCGCGGCTTTTTCGTCAAAGGAAAGCTCCACGTCCCTCTCCTTCACCCGTTCGGCCACCTGGGAAAGCATGAGCTTTGCGATGCGCAGGATATCGTTTTCTTCCAGTTTATGGAATACGATGATCTCATCCACCCGATTGATGAATTCCGGTTTGAACACATTGCGCACCTCGGCCATGATTCTTTCCTTCATTCTTTCGTAATCGAGCGCCTGGTTTGCTCCGGAACCGAATCCAAGCGTGCGGTTGATGGTCTGCGCACCGGCATTGCTGGTCATCACGATGATGCAGTTTCGGAATGAGACCGTTCTGCCCATGTTATCTGTCAGTCTGCCGTCTTCCAGAATCTGCAGCAGCATATTGAACACATCCGGATGAGCCTTCTCGATTTCGTCAAACAGCACCACGGAATACGGTTTTCTGCGCACCGCCTCCGTCAGCTGGCCGCCTTCGTCGTACCCCACATAACCGGGAGGCGAGCCGACCATTCTGGATACGGTATGCTTCTCCATGTACTCGGACATGTCCAGCCGGATCAGCGCGTTCTCATCCCCGAACATCGCCTCTCCGAGCGCACGGCACAGTTCCGTTTTTCCCACGCCGGTCGGTCCCAGGAAAATAAAGCTTCCGATGGGACGCTTCGGATCCTGCAGGCCTGCCCTGGCCCTGCGGATGGCTTTGCTTACGGCGGTCACGGCTTCATCCTGTCCGATCAAGCGTTTGTGCAGGGTTTCTTCCAGATGCAGCAGACGGCTGCTTTCCGTTTCCGTCATTTTGCTTACCGGGATCCCCGTCCATCCGGATACGACCTGTGCGATATCGTCCGCGTTGACGGTATCCTTCGCGGCGGATTTCTGCTTTTCCCATGCGCTGCGCTTCAGCTCGATCTCTTTTTTCACAGCTGTCTCACAGTCGCGCATCTTCGCCGCTTTCTCGTAATCCTGCTGATCGATCGCTTCCTGTTTTTCCCGGCGGATGCGTTCCAGTTCTTTTTCCTGTTCCTTCACATCCGGCGGCGCGGTGTAGGAATGGATGCGCACCCGCGACGCGGCTTCGTCCATCAGATCGATCGCCTTGTCCGGCTGGAACCGGTCCGGAATATAGCGGCTGGAAAGCTTGACCGCTTCTTCCAGCGCTTCATCGGTGATCCGTACGCGGTGGTGCGCCTCATACTTGTCGCGCAGACCTTTCATGATGGCGAGGCATTCGTCGTCCGAAGGCTCGTTCACCGTGACAGGCTGGAACCTCCGCGCAAGCGCCGCGTCTTTCTCGATGTTTTTCCTGTATTCATCCAGGGTCGTCGCGCCGATGCACTGTAGTTCTCCCCTGGCCAGCACCGGTTTCAGGATGTTGGCGGCATCCATGCTTCCTTCCGCCCTTCCGGCGCCGATGATGTTCTGCAGTTCGTCGATGAACAGGATAATGTTCTTTTTCTTTTTGATTTCATCCAGCGTGCTTTTGAGCCGCTCTTCAAACTCCCCGCGGTATTTGCTGCCCGCAACCATCGCGCCCATATCCAGGGAATACAGCTTTTTATCCGTCAGGGTATCCGGCACGTTTCCGGCCAGGATCCGCTGTGCCAGTCCTTCGGCGACGGCACTCTTGCCCACGCCCGGTTCGCCGATCAGGACCGGATTGTTTTTCGTGCGTCTGCTGAGGATCTGAATGATCCGTTCGATCTCCGTGTCCCGTCCGATCACGGGATCCAGCTCACCTTTCTCCGCAGCTTTGGTCAGATCCCGTGCGAAGCGTTCCAGCGCGCTGCGGTTTCCCTTGTCCTCCCCATCCGTTTCCTCGCCGGCGGCATTCTCACTGTTTTCGCGCAATGTCCGCAGCATCTGCGCCGTGTCGCAGCCAAGGGTTTTCAGGATCCGCACCGCGACGCTGTCGTCCTCCTGCAGCAGAGCCATCCACAAATGGCGGCTGCTCACATAGGGATTGCCCATCGTCCGCGAAAGGCGCACACTGCCGTCCAGAATTTTTTTCACCCGGGGAGTCAGCTCCAGCTGCTTGGGGATCTCCGTTCCTTCCGGCGTGATCTGACGGATGTTC
The DNA here is from genome assembly GCA_902796115.1 of uncultured Eubacteriales bacterium. GTDB lineage: Bacteria > Bacillota > Clostridia > Christensenellales > Aristaeellaceae > RUG756. Next base: position 530 of record CADBNX010000489.1, on the reverse strand, counting down.
TCGATGATTTTTTCTTCGGTCACAGCCTCCGGAAAATCCGGTATGTCGTCTGAGGCCTGCCGCACCAGTCCCAAAAGGAAGTGCTCCGTACCCACATAATTATGCTTCAGCGAAACCGCGGCCTGCTGCGCGGTATTGATCACCTTCTGGGCCCGTTCATTGAATCTTCCGAAAATTGGCATAAAATCCTCCTGATCTGTTTATGATGCCGTCCTTGGGGGTAAGAAAGCTGTTTTTTTATCACGCAGCAATTCCCTGAGCATATCGGAACGCGCGATTTCCGTCTCATTGCCTTTCAGTTCCCTGCCGGCAGCAAGCGCAAGGTGCGCGTTCTGCGCTTTGCTGAGCATGGCGTCACACTCTTCGCAGCTGATATCGACCATCCCCATGGCGCCCGCGACCCGCAGGTTGCTCCAGTTTGTATAGAATTCCTTCAGCGGCATTCTTCTCGCGTAAAGCATCAGCCCGAACGAGCGGCTGATCTCATCTTCAAAGTCTGCCGGCTCCCTCGCCGCCGCTTTCTCACGGTT
>CADBNX010000488.1 GCA_902796115.1 uncultured Eubacteriales bacterium | reverse complement strand
GCGCCGTCGAAAGCGTCCGCCGCGATGGTTTCCGCCGCGGCGGGGATCAGGATCTCCGCCAGGTACCGGCAGTCCGCGAACGCCTTCTGGCCGATATACGTTACATTCTCCGGCAGTTCCACGATGCCGGCAGCGGTGCCGCGGAACGCCTCATCCAGGATCCGTACGGTGCCTTTCGGCAGCACCGTCCCGGCTTCCTTCAGGGCCCTGTTCCACACCGTGACCGGCCATTCGAACACCGATACGGTTTCTTTCGTCGCGTAATCGATCACCTTCAGACGGATCGTACCGCTCCCGGCCGCAGTGCCGCTCACGGCCACGTCGATCGCGGTTTTTCCGTCAAGGTTGTAGAATTTTCCGTCCACATAGCGCATCGAAAACCCGGTGCCCGAGATTTCCGGCATGCTCATGCTGTAGGATGCCGGCAGGATCCCGTCCAGGGTCAGCGTGAACGTGCGTTCCCGCACGTCGGGAATATTCAGGTTCACCTCGGTCAGCCCGGGCACGATCACGGCATTGGCACCGGTCACCGTCAGTTCTACCGCCGCCGTGGCGCGCACCACGTCATTGCAAACCACGCCGAAAATCAGGGTGCCCTCCCCCGCCCTTCTGCCCGTGATGGTCAGCTCATGGCTGTTGCCGTTCCAGTCTCCGGGCCAGGACACGCGGAAAATGTTCTGCGTATAGCGGATCAGCTTGAAGGTGAAGGAGCCGGGCAGGTAACCTGACGCGGTCAGCGTCAGCGTACGGCTGTCCGATACGCGGCCGTTGATGGCGACGCTGCCTTCGCTCGCCTCCAGGAACGTGCGCCCGAGCTTGGTCCTCACCGGAATCTCGTGGGACGCGATCTTCTTTCCGGTTGCGCTGTCGATCAGGTCCACGCAGATCACGCCGTCCCCCGCGCCGGTCGCGGTCACGTCAAACGCCGCTACGTACGAGCTTTCCCACTGCACGAACTCCAGTCTGCACGCGAGTCCGCCGCGCATGTACGTGGACAGGTGGTATCTTTGCGGCAGCGTGCCGGACAGGTAGATGCACAGTCTTTCCGTGGCGCTGTCCGGCACGGTGAGGGACATCCAGAGCCAGTTCGCGTCCATCACGGGTCCTTCCAGCTTGGTCATGTAGGAAAGATACGTATATCCTTCGATGCTGTTATAGGTCACATGCGCGATTTCGCCGCTCCCGCGGCTCACTTCAAACGTCGCTCCGGCCGGGATCCATACCACGGGCTCGCCGCTGAAGCTGTGCCCGCCGAACACCGGCAGGTTATACCCCGCGCAGGTATAGGTTCCCGCGATATCCACCGAGCAGCGGCAGTATTCCTGCTGGCCTGAAAGCGTGACCGGACATACCCGCAGATAGGTAAAGGACTCTTTCAGTTCGGATTTGGTGGTTTTCTTGTCCCAGCGGATCACGCAGGTGCCGCCTTCGTTGCATTCCGTGTAGTACACGTTTTCGCCTTCCACGCCGATCACGAAAATGGAATGCCCGTCGTTCAGATAGCGAACGATGTCGCCCGGCTTCAGATGATCCAGGGCGCCGGGATAGGCGCGCTTCTCCCAGGTTTCCGGGTCCGTCCCCGTCGCGTCGTAGCCCAGCTTGTCCGCGTACCCGTAGCACTGAACGCCCAGCATCCAGTCCCCCGGCCACCAGGCGTTGCAGGTCTGCATCTCCGTATGGATCAGATCGGTGTGATTCTCCGGACAGGGCACGTCCGTCCAGCCGTTGTCGTTGTTCTGTTCCTTCGAAGAGCCGGGATTGTCGGCGTGGTTCCAGTATTTGCCGGCCGGATACTTGTTCCGCAGCTCGGTCAGGGTGAGTACGGAAGCCGCGCTCGCGCGCAGCAGGTTGCCTTCCTTCTGCCACCGCTCCGCCTGCTCGTTCTGAAAATCGACGATGCTGCGGTCCTGGCCGTCAGCCGCTTCCTCGGAAGTCTTCGTCCGCACGGAAACAGGTTCGGAGTCCGCCCATTTCGGATCGCCGCGGTCCATGATTTCAGAGACCGTGACCTCATCCCCGGTCACTTCTTCTTCCGTCCCGTCCGAATACAGCACGGAAAGCTCGCCCGGATCAAATTCCTCCGTCTCTTCAAAAACCGGCCCGGAAAGCTCTTCCGCGGCCGCCGGGTACAATGCCCCCGCGGTTACCGCAAGAATCAGCATAAGCGCCAGGATGCGTTTCATCATCGTCATTTTTCCTCTCTCCGTATATCCTGTCAGAATCAACGATCGGCCAGGCTTGGCCCGGATCAGAAATGATCGTGCTGGTAGAGCACTTTGGCCGGGAAAAGCGCCGCGAGCGCCGCTTCATTTCGCAGCACGCGCACGTCCTCCCGGTACAGCGCGGCGGCATAGGGCAGGCTGCCCAGCAGCATCGGCGCCAGCGCCCGCACGTCGAGGACAAGATCCGCCTCTTCCTCCGTCCGGGATACGTGGTCCCCCTCCACCAGCCAGCGGCCGCTGTTTTCGGGCAGCACATCGTCGGCCGCCTCGATCACCGCCCGGAGGGAGGACGGCTTCTTCGCCAGGCGCAGCGCTTCCGGCACGTTCACCACCCGCGCCATGCGGGTCGGCGTCAGGCGCAGCTCCGGCGGCACCGCAAGCAGCTTCTGCAGCCGCACCTCATCCGGCAGGCGCAGGCGCACCTGACGGTAATCCGCGCTCATGCGCGCAAGATACCCCATCAGCATCCGCAGTCCCTTCGCCCCGTCAAAGGCCAGGTCGGTCACCTCCATCGTGCTCCCCTTCTCCTCCGGAACAAAGCGGTACATCAGATACGCGCCGGCCTCTTCCCCCTCGCCCAGCAGATAGAAAAACGTGTGCTGATTCAGGAAAACCTCGTCCGGCCTGTTCAGAAAACGCCGGCGAAAAAAGTCCTCGTCCCGCACGAGCGCCAGGTTATACCGCCGGGCAAATCGCGCATAGAGCGACACCAGCCGCGAAAGATCCTGCTCGTCGCTGCCCCTGAGCCTGCGCACCCAGCCGGTATGCCGGAACGGCGCGAACTGCGCGATGGGCACGGTGTACTCCCAGGCGGCATAGGCGGCCTCGTAGCCGAATTTGCGGTAAAACCCGTAGGAGAACGGCCCCAGCATCGAGAACACTTCCCCCTCTTCCCGGCCGCGGCGCAGCACATGGGTGAGCAGGGCGCGCATGCAGCCGGACGCGCGCCACTCCGGCAGCGTCGTCACGCTGCCGATCCCGCCGCAGGATACGGCATGCCCGTCGAAATACACGGAAAACGGATTGTCGATCAGGTAGCTCATCATGACGCCGTCGTCGGTAAAGGCGCCGTACCGCCCCTGAAGGGAATCCGTCCCCGCGGCGATTTCCGTGCGCCGGCGGTCAAAATCCACCGGCAGCTTAAAGCAGATGCAGCGGTTGTATTCGGCGGAAAGCAGGTCTTCCCGTTCAATGGCGCGTATTTTCACGGTTCATGCTCCTTCTCGATCACTCTTTTTCCTTCACGGGGTAAAAATGGATGTGATGTTCCTCAGCATACGTCTCCGCATAGCTGCCCGGGATTCCGCAGATC